>JBDSUI010000117.1:0-16380 GCA_039927795.1 Pseudoxanthomonas sp. | reverse complement strand
ACGGCATGTGCCCACCGGGCGGCGGCAGCATGGCGCGCGCGAAACTGGGTGACTGCCGACCGTACTGGCGCGGGTACAGGTAGGCGCTGAGCTGCCGCGGGTTCTCGACCGGCGTGCCGGCTTCGCGTGCCGCCAGCCAGTAGATCTGGATCACGCGTTCGTCATCGCAGCGGCCAATGGCCGTGGCTGCCGGCAGGCGCGAGGCATCAAAGTCACCCATGCCGCGTGCACGACCCACGCAGAATTCACGGTAACGCTCGCCATCACCCTGGCCCAGCGTAATCGCATCCAGGTAGTTCCAGATGCGTAAAAGCTGTGGGGTACCGCTGCGGCGCACGAAGTTGACCAGCTGCGCATAGGCGGACTCGGCCGCTGCCTCGATGCCAATCGTGCTTTCCTCGATCTCGATTGCGCCGAACAGCAGTTGCCCATCGGTAGACCAGGCGATGTCGCCGTCGCGCCCGCTGCTTACCGGCGCGTTGGCGCGCCATACCTCGAAAGGCGCGCCACCATAAGGTTGCAAGGGTACGCGCAGGTAGCGCGGGTCTGCATCGTGTGGCGCGTCGGTGCCGAAGCCCAGCACCGCCAGGACGTCATTTCCGTCCAGCAGCGCCGCCGGCGAATCGGCCGTCACGTAATCCACCTCCAGCCGCGCATGCGTCGCTGCCGACGCCACCGAAGTCATCGAACTGTTCATGGATTGCCTTCCTGCAGGGTGTCGCCGCGGAAACTCTCAGCGGTCTGGCGCTTGCGACGCAGCCAGCCGTGCAGCGCGCGGGGTGCCATCAGCATCGCGTTGAATGCATAGATCGCGCGGAACAGGCGCAGCCGGCGCAACACCGGGCGGTTGTCGAACACATCGCCGGCCAGCATAGAGATCACCGCCTGCTCGACCTGGAAATGATTGCGCGGATTGGCGAACAGGCGCTGCATCACCGGCGTGGTGAAGCGGTAGATGAACCAGGAGAAATGCTTAAGGCCACGGGTCAGGCGGCGCTCCATGGCCTGCTGCAGGCGTGCTTCGCTGGCCGGCTCGCGCAGCGCGCCATCGACCACGTCGGCGGCCTGCTCGCCACTGTTCATGCCCAGGTACACGCCCGAGGAAAACACCGGGTCGATGAACGCATAGGCATCGCCGACCATGACCCAGCCTGGCCCGGTCATGCGCGCGCAGGTATAGGAATAGTTGCCGGTCACGTGCACTGGCGCGATGCGCTCGGCGGCCTGCATGCGTGACCACACCGAGGGCGTGTCCTGCAGCGTCTGCATCAGGAACGCCTCGTTGGAGCGGGCCGCACTTGCGCTGTCCTCCTTTGCGTCTTCCGCAGCGGCGCTGGCGGCAATGGAGCGGTCCGCACTGGGGTGAGGCTTGTTGCTGTTGCGGCGCTGCTTGAGATATTCCGGGAAACACACCGCCCCGACGCTCATCACGTCGTCGCGCAACGGGATCAGCCACATCCAGCCATGGGCGAAACGCTCAACGGTGATGTTGCCGGCGTCCGCGCCTGGCCGACGGGTAACGCCGCGAAAGTGGCTGAAGATCGCGGCCGACTGATGCATCGCGTTCTTTTTCTTCAGCTTGAGCTTGCCACCCATGAAAGTATCGCGACCGCTTGCATCCACCACGTACCGCGGGGCGAACGCCAGCGCCTCGCCCTGGGCAGTGCGCGCATGGACGCGGGTCGGGCGGCCATCGCTGCCGAATTCCACTTTCTCCACGGTCGCCTGCATGCGTGCGTCGACGCCGCTGTCCATGGCGTTGCGGAAAAGCAGCTGGTCGAATTCCTCGCGTTTGACCTGGTAGGCGTAGCCGAACTGCGGATTCAGGGCGCGATCAAACCTGAATACATTGACGCTGCTGCTGTCATTCTGCACCGGGAAATCCGCGCCCGGCTTGAACACGCCAATAGCCTCGACCTGTTTCAGCACGCCCAGCCGTTCCAGGATGGGCAGGTTCATGGGCAACAGGGATTCGCCAATATGGAACCGTGGGTGCACGCCCTTTTCCAGCAGCACCACCTTCCAGCCCTTGCGCGCAAGCAGGGTGGCGGTCGTGGTGCCGGCGGGGCCTCCGCCGATGACCAGGACGTCGACGGGCAGAGGGTCGGGTGCTGACGCAGCTGTGGATTGCACGCGTGGGGCGGCGGTTGAGGGGTCGGCTTGGGTCATCCTGGCTGAACCATAATTCGGCGTACATGAAGAACAGTTGCGCATGATAACGCGGCCCCGCGAGGCGATCATGGTTGCCAATCGGGCGCGGATGCAGGATTGTGTCGCCCCTGTCACCACGGAAAGCACACTGGATGTCCACCCAAACCGCCGCCGAACTCGAACTCGCCAACCTACTGGTCGAAAGCCTGAACCTGGAGGAAGTCGAGGCCGGCACGATCGACCCGGAAGCGCCGCTGTTCAATACCGGGCTGGGCCTGGATTCCATTGACGCGCTGGAGCTGGCGCTTGCGATCAGCAAGCAATACGGTTTCCAGCTGCGCTCGGACAGCGACGAGAACCGCCTGATCTTCGCGTCGCTGCGCGCACTGTCGGCGCATGTCGAAGCCAACAAGATCGTCTGACCCAGGCCCGCTCGTCGCGCAGGCCACGCAAGCTGCGGAGATTTCCGGCGGTTTGCTGATGGGCGTGCGCCTGCTGCTGGCGGTGGCTTACCCGGTATTTGCCCACCTCGCCAGCGCCCGTGGCGATGGCGGCTGGGCGGCGTTGGCGATGGCCGACATCGCCATGCTGCTATTGCTGGAGCCATTGCTGAAGCGCCGGGCCTGGGCGTTGATCCTGTTGGCCCTGTGTCTGCTGGTTCTGTGGTGGGTCTCGCTGACGCGCTATGCGCTGATGCCCCTGCTGGCCACCCCGGTGGTGTTCGTGGGGCTGGCGTGCTGGTTGTTTGCCCGCACCCTGCAAGCCGGTCAGGTGCCGTTGATCACGCGCATCGTGCGCGGCCTCTACGCGCAAGCAGCCATGCCGATGACCCCGGCCCTGTACCGCTACACGCGTCAGTTGACGGTTGTCTGGGCACTGCTGCTGGGCGGCCTGGCGCTGGCCAACCTGGGCCTGGCCCTATGCGCCGTACCCAGTGGCGTGCTGGTGCAGCTGGGCCATGCTCCGGCGTTTACGGTGACCGACGCGCAATGGTCGGTGTTCGCGAACCTGCTCAACTACGGCATTGTTGGCGCGCTGTTCATCGGCGAGTACTGGTATCGCAAGCGCGTGTTCCCGCTGCGCCCGTATCGCAATGCCGTGCAGTTCCTGCAGCAGATGGGGAAACTGGGCCCCGGCTTCTGGAACCAGCTGCTGCGCTGAGTGCAGCTGTGGCCAGGCAGAAGCCGGCTCCAGCCTGGTTCAGGTCTGCCTCCGGTATCCTTGCGGCTTGGGGAAACAGGAAACACGCGGCATGCAGTTCATTATTTCACCCGATCATCCAAGCCTGCCGGGGCACTTCCCGGGGCATCCCATTGTTCCTGGGGTGTTGTTGCTGGAACGGGTGCTGGACGCCATAGAGACTGGCCACGCACCGCTGGCGACCTTGCGTATGCCGCAGGTCAAATTCCTGAAGCCGTTGCTGCCAGGTGAGTCGGCGTGCGTGCAACTGCAGGGCGAAGCACCGCGCTGGCGCTTTCAGGTACTGCGCGGCGACGACGTGCTGGCCACTGGCGAAGTGGTGGACGCCGGCGCGGTGGCGCCATGAGCGGCAGCTGGAAGCAGCGCCCCGAAGGCGGAGGACGTCTGGCGCTGTGGATGATCCGTGGTGTCGCCCGGCATGGCGGGCGTGGCATTGGCCGCGCCCTGCTGTATCCAATCACGCTGTATTTCCTGCTGGTGCGTGGCCCGGAGCGTCGTGCTTCGCGTGCCTACCTGACCCGCGTGCTGGGCCATCGCGCCAGCCTGTGGGCGGTGGCGCGCCACATCCATACCTTTGCGTCGACCATCCTGGATCGCGTATTCCTGCTGGGCGGACGCTTTGGTGGCTTCGATGTGCGGGTCACCGGCCTGCCCGAGCTGCACGAAGTGCTGGATCGCAAACAGGGTGTGCTGCTTTTCGGCTCGCACCTGGGCAGTTTCGAAGTGATGCGCGTGCTTGCGCAGCAGCGACCGGACTACCAGATCCGCGTAGTCCTGGACAAAGCGCACAACCCGGCACTCACGCAGATGCTGGACACCTTGAACCCGCAGATCGCCGCAGGCGTGATCGATGCGGGCCAGGACGGGCCTTCCATCGCCATGGCCATCAAGCAGGCCACTGACGAAGGCGCGCTGGTGGCGCTGCTGGTTGATCGCGCGCGCGCCGGAGAGCCCGCGTTGAAGGCGCAGTTCCTGGGCCGTGACGCACCGTTTCCGACTGCGCCGTGGCTGATCGCCTCGGCGCTGAAGGTGCCGGTGGTGCTGGCTTTCGGTCTGTACCAGGGAGGCCACCACTATCACCTGGCCTTTGAAAGCTTCAGTGACAGCATCGCGGTGCCGCGCCAGCAGCGCGCCCAGGCGGTGCTCTCGCTCATCCAGCGTTACGCCGCCAGGTTGGAACATCACGCCCGGGCCGCACCCTACAACTGGTTCAATTTCTATGATTTCTGGGGCAATGAAGATGAAGGCAGCGCGCCATCCGAGAGTGATGCACCGCGCATCGTGGCGATCGATCACGCTGATGCTGACGCTGACGTGCAGCGTCGCACTTCCGTGCGCCGCAGCGCCTGAGGCGGCATCGACGCGCGTTGACGCCGGCTGGATCCTGCAGAAACTTGCGCGACCGGCGCCCATGCGTACCGCCTTCGTCGAGTTGCGCGGCTCGCCCATGCTGAAAGCGCCGCTGCGCCTGGAAGGCGAATACCGGCGGCCGGACAACGACACCCTGGTGCGTGAAGTGCGCGCGCCGTATGTCGAAGTCACCACGCTGCGCAACGGACAGGCAACCCTGGCCCGCGCCGGCAAGGCACCGCGCACGTTCGCGTTGTCGCGCGTGCCGGAACTGGCGGGGCTGCAGGCCAGCTTCGGGGCCCTGCTGGCCGGTGACCGCGCGCTGCTGGAACAGCACTACCGCCTGAGTCCCCAAGGCACACGCCAGCAATGGACCCTGTTGCTGGTGCCGCTGGATGCGCAGGTGCAGCGTTCGGTGCGTGACATCACCCTGTACGGGCGTGGCGCCGAGCTGCGTTGCATCGAGACCCGTCCGCTCAAGGGCGAGCTGCAGCGCACGCTGATGGCCGGTGCCGCCAGCCAGGCGGGCAAGGCCACCACGACGGCCGCACTGGCCGCCTTGTGCCATGCCGGCAACGCCTCCTGATGCTGACCGCGCGCAGTCGTATCGCGCTGGCCCTGTTGTGGCTGGCGCTGCTGGCGTTGGCCGGGTGGGCGATCAGCCAGCGCCTCCAGCTCAGTGGCGACCTGCGCAAGTTCATGCCGGCCGCCGAAACCCCGGCCCAGAAGCTGCTGATCGATGAACTGGGCGAAGGACCTGGTTCGCGCCTGCTGCTGATGTCGATTGCCGGCGCTGACCCGGCCACACTTGCGGTGCAATCGCAGGCCCTGCGGCAAGCCCTGGTCGCCCGGCCGGAATTTGCCCTGGTCGCCAATGGCGGCGATGCCAGCCTGGACGCCATTCCCGAACGCCTGCGCCCGTATCGTTACCTGCTGACCGACAGCTTCGACCGGCAAGCGCTGGACGCGGCTTTCCTGGGCGAGGAACTGGACGCGCGCGTGCAGGACCTCGGTTCGCCCGCTGCTGCCTTGATCGAACCGCTGCTGCCGTCAGATCCAACCCTGGAAACCCTGAAACTGGCCGAAAGCTGGCAGCCGGCCAATGCGCCGCAGCGCCTGCACGAGGTGTGGTTTGACCGTGCCGGCAGCAAGGTGCTGCTGGTTGCGCAGACCCGCGCGGCCGGTTTCGACCCGACCGGCCAGCAATTGGCCGTGGATGCCATCCAGGCCGATTTTGCCAAGGTCTCCGCAGGCAGCGGCAGCACCCTTGTGTTGACCGGACCCGGCGCGTTCTCGGTTGAAATCGGCGGACGTACGGCGGCCGAGGCGCAGTGGATTGGCATGGTCGACACGCTGGGCCTGATCCTGCTGCTATGGGTGGCCTACCGCAGCTGGAAGATGCCGATCCTGGGCGCCTTGCCGCTGGCCACGGCCGGGCTGGCCGGGCTGGGCGCGGTCGTGCTGGGCTTCGACGGCGTGCATGGCATCACCGTCGCCTTTGGCTTCACCCTGATTGGCGTAGTGCAGGATTATCCAATCCATCTTTTCAGCCACCAGCGGCCCGGCATCTCGCCCTGGGTCAATGCACGCGCGCTGTGGCCGACCCTGGCCACCGGCGTGGTCTCCACCTGTATTGCGTATGTGACTTTCCTGTTTTCCGGTGTAGACGGTTTGAAGCAACTGGCGGTGTTCACCATCGCCGGCATGGCGGCAGCGGCGATCAGTACGCGGGTGCTGCTGCCAGCGCTGATTGATCCAGCCCCGCGCGATGTCGCCGACTCGCCCGTGCTCGCCCGCCTGTGGCAGCGCATCGCCCGGCTGCCACGGCCAAAGTGGTCGCTGGCCGTGCTGGCGCTGGTCTCACTGGCGATCATCGCGTTCGCGCCCGGGCAGCTGTGGCAGAACGACCTGTCGAAACTGACCCCGGTGCCCGCCGATGCGCTGGCCCGCGACGCCGTGCTGCGCGATGAACTCGGCGCACCGGACGTGCGCTATGTGCTGACCGTGGCAGGCAAATCCGAAGATGAAGTGCTGCAGGCCTCGGAAAAGCTGGGTGCGGCACTGGACCCGCTGGTGGCCGCCGGCGCGCTGGCCGGTTACGACATGGCCTCGCGCTATCTGCCCAGCGCCGCGGTGCAGCGGGCACGCCAGGCGAGGCTGCCCGCTGCGCCGCAGATGCAGGCCATGCTGGCAGCGGTGCTGCAGGCGTCGCCGTTCAACGCCGATGCCTTTGATCCGTTCCTGGCTGACCTGGAAATTGCCCGGCGCGCCGCGCCGCTGCAGCGCGCCGGACTGGCGGGCACCCCGCTTGCGGCCAGCGTGGACGGGTTGCTGCTGGGCAGTGGCGCGCAGGTGACCGCGCTGGTATCGCTCAATGGGCTGCAGGATCCGGCTGCAGTCGCCCGCGTGGCGGCTAGCAACGGCGCGCAGTTGCTGGACATGAAACAGGCATCCGAATCGCTGGTTGCCGCCTACCGTGGCCGCGTGCTGGCGGCGCTGGGCGTGGCTGCGGTCCTGCTGACGCTGACCGTGTGGATTGCCCTGCGCCAGCCACGTCGGGTATGGCGGGTGCTGCTGCCTATGGCGCTTACCACCTTGATCATCCTGGCCGTGCTGCGCGGCACGGGCGTGGAGTTGAACCTGTTCCACCTGGTCGCGCTGATCCTGGCGGCGGGCTTGGGGCTGGACTACGCGCTGTTCTTCGACCATGCCGGCGAAGACCGCGCCGACCAGCTGCGCACACTGCATGCGCTGATCGTCTGCAGCCTGATGACGGTGCTGGTGTTCTGCCTGCTGGCCCTGTCGTCCATCCCGGTGCTGCGCGCCATTGGCACCACCGTGACCCTGGGCGTGCTGGCGAATTTTGTGCTGGCGCTGCTGGTGTCACGCCAACCCGTGGACGAGGTGACCGATGTTGTCGCCTGAGCAGATAGAAGCCCTGATTCCGCACAAGGGCAGCATGTGCCTGTGGGATGAAGTGCTGGGCTGGGACGCAGGCAGCGTTCGCCTGCGTACTGGCAAGCATGCAGACCCCGCGCATCCACTGCGGTCAAACGGCCGCCTGCGTGCGGTGCATCTGTGCGAATACGGTGCCCAGGCGATGGCGGTGCACGGAGGCTTGCGCGCGCGGCTGGGCGGCGAAACGGGACGGCCGGGACTGCTGGTCGCTTTGCGCAGCGTGCACTTGCACTGCGCGCAGATCGACGCGCTGGCAGGCTGGATCGAGTGCGAAGCCGAGGTCCTGGTCGAAGGCGGAGACAGCCAGCAATACGCCTTCCGCATTTCCCATGAAGGCCGGCTGCTGGCCGAAGGCCGCGCTGCGGTGATCCTGCAACCGGTGTAGGTGCTGGGCAAACTGGGAGCGGACCCTTGCCGGTTGCAGCACGCGTGTACGGGATCGGATGCATGCCCCGGCGCCGCTTGCGCCGCGCCTGCCAAGTTGCCTGTGCAGTGGTGCAGTGGTGCAGGATGATCAAATCAATTACCCAAGGACTTCGCAATGAAACAGGACAGTAAACGCGCACTGGTGACTGGCGGCAGTGGAGACCTGGGCGGCGCCATCTGCAAGCGACTGGCTGCCGATGGCCTGCATGTCATCGTCCACGCCAACGGTAACCTGGCGCGCGCCGCCGCCGTGGTTGCGGAGATCCAGGCCGTGGGTGGCAGTGCGGAAGCGGTCGCGTTCGATGTCGCCGACGGCGACGCAGCACGCAGTGCAATCGAAACACTGCTGCAGGCAGGGCCCATCCAGGTCATCGTCAACAACGCCGGCATCCACGACGACGCGCCCATGGCCGGCATGTCGCAGGCGCAATGGAAGCGCGTCATCGACGTGTCATTGCATGGTTTCTTCCACGTCACCCAACCGCTGTTGCTGCCAATGGCGCGCGGCCGCTGGGGCCGCATCGTCAGTATTTCCTCGGTTGCCGGCGTGCTCGGCAATCGCGGCCAGACCAACTACGCGGCGGCCAAGGCGGCGCTGCATGGCGCGTCCAAGTCACTGGCGCGCGAAATGGCCGCACGCAAGATCACCGTCAACGTGGTCGCACCGGGAGTGATCGAAGGCAGCATGGCCAACGACGCGTTTCCACCCGAAATGATCAAGCAGGTGGTGCCGGCCGGGCGCGCCGGCAAACCGGAGGAAGTGGCGGCGCTGGTGGCCTTCCTGTGCAGCGAGGACGCCGGCTACATCAACGGGCAGGTGATCGGTATCAACGGCGGGATGGGCTGAACCCACGCAAGCGCACCGTCATCCCGTCATCCCGTCATCCGGGCATCTGCCGCGACGGCCCGCGACTCAGGCGGCGTCGGCGTACCAGGGTCCTGCAAGTGACGGCTTGGCCTCGTCGCACCCGGCCAGCAGTGCATCCAGACCGTGCCCGTCGATCTGCGCATGCACGCTGCGCGCGCGCGCCAGCATTTCCCGCGCCAGCCACTCCATCCGCTGCACGTTGTCGGCGATGCGCTGCATGAAGGCGGCGTCGTCCAGTTCGTCCAGCAGCGCACGATTCATTTCATGGAACCAGTCGATCTCGTACTGGTTGAGGAAACGCGCATCCGGGGTCAGTGGTGCCGTATTGCGCTGTCCCCATTCGCGTAGCAAGGCCTGTACCGACAGGTTGAGCTGACGGCCGCGCAGGAATTGCGGACGCAGTTTGCCGATCAGGTTGATGTCGGTGAGGCGCTCGCCGAAGAACAGCGGCGCCAGCAGTGCCCAGTAATACGTGTAGTCCCAGATCACCTTGACCGGCATCACCTGGGCGTCGCCGAACAGCGGGTACTGGTCCTGGTACAGGGTCAAGGTATTTTCGTAGAAAGAGAAATACATCTGCTGGTAGATATCGGCGTACGGCGCGAACGAGCGCCCGGCGCGATCCTTGCCGATCAGGTCGCAGATGAAGGTGTTGCTGATCGCAATGAAGTCGCTGCCCGGTGAGTAGAACGGATCCAGGAACAGGCCGGCATCACCGGTCAGGGCCCAGCGGTCGCCGCTGAACACCTGCTTGCAGGCGTGCGAGAAGTGACGCTGGAACAGGAAATCCCGCAGCACGTGCTCGGGCTTTTCCAGGGAACGGGCGACCTGCGGCTGGTGTTCGTGCAACCAGGCCATGGCCTTCTCGAAGGTATTCATGGTTTCCAGCGGATGCATTTTTGCGTCGCAGACAATGCCCAGCGAATGCGAGCCCGATGCAAGCGGGATCAGCCAGAACCAGTAGCCCGGTCCGCACATGTGGTTGGTCGAGCGCCAGCGTTCGGCCGGCGTGCAGCGCGCCAGCCACTGCGGATCGTCGGACCACTGGTTGGGGTCGACTCGGCCCTCCACGCGCCACCACACCGCGTTGGCGTCGTGGTCGTTGCTCTGGGCCAGGTCGAGCTGGCGCTTGACCAGTCCGGCCCGGCCGGCCGCGTCCACCACCCAGTGCGCCGACAAGGTGGTGCGTTGCCCGGCGTGTTCGACGATGACGGTATGCGCCTGCTCTTGCGGGTTCAGTTCAAAGCTGCGCACCACCGCGCCATCACGGAAATCCACGCCCAACGCGCGTGCGTGCTCGCCAAGGAAGTTCTCGAAGCGGCCGCGGTCCAGCTGCCAGGACGGCGCCGGCAGGCGCTTGCTGACTCCGAGTTCGGTGCAGCGGTCGATGTCCTGACGGCCTTCTGAGAAGAAGAAGCGGAAGCCGAACTTGCCAATCTGCTCGCTGTCCAGGTGTTCGCGCAGGCCAAGCACGTGCGAGAAATAGTGCGCGCCGATTTCCACCGTGGATTCGCCGACCTTGAACGCGGCCTCGCGTACCGGATGCGTGCGGCGCTCGAGCACGGTCACGGCAATGTCCGGGTCGCGCTGTTTCAGTTGTATCGCCAGGCTCAAGCCGGCCAGCCCGCCGCCCAGAATAACGACATCGGTGCTGCCAGTAGTCATGCCGGCTTCCTGGCTTCGAGAGGGACGGGCGTCATTCCGAACTCACCGCTGGGGTCGTCGATGAGCGGCGGGTTGGCCTGGATGCTGCGGTACACCGCCGGCATCCCGCCGTAGCGCACTGCCTGCACCACGATGTGGCTGGTGATCCGGTAGAGATCGAGCAGTGGGCGGAAGTGGCTGGCGCGGAACTGCTCGTCGCTGCCGGCAACTCGGTAACGCGATTCAATCGGTACCGACACGCAGCGCGTGCCAAGTCGGCGCGCCGCAGAAATCAGGATCTGGGCTTCGAACGCGAAGTTCTCGCCCGGTATGTCATCCATCGCAATGACTTCAGCCGGATAGAAGCGCTGCCCGCTCTGGCTGTCGGAAATCTGGTAGCCGGTGCCCCAGGCGATGCCCCAGTCGCCAAGATCATTGGCGATGCGGCGGTAGGTTGGCTGAGAGGCACGCTTGCGCAGGCGCGCGCCGATGATGATGCAGCCCGGATGGCGGTTGGCCGAGTCCAGCAGCCGCGGCAGGTCGTTTGCCCGATGCTGGCCGTCGCCATCCATGGTCAGCACGCCGCGAAAACCACGCCGCTGCGCTTCGCGAAAACCGCTGCGCAGTGCCTCGCCCTTGCCCATGCGGCGCGGATGCTGGATCAGGATCACCGGCAGGTCGGCAATGCAGGCACGGGTTCCATCGCTGGAGCCGTCATCGACCACGATGACATTGCCGGATTCTGCAAGCGCGGCCAGCACCACTTCGCGGATCCTCAGCGCTTCGTTGAGTGCCGGTATCAGCACCGCGACGTTGTCGCGATCCAACCGCTTCGATTCAGTCATATGCAATTTCCACTTCCATGATTTTCCCGGGGCCAGCGTGCAGAACCGCGCGGCCCTCCTTGCCCGCCAGCGCTTCGAACAGGGGCAGCATCGGCAGCATGGCGTTGCCGGCCAGCAACCGCGACAGCGCGCCTTGCTCGGGCAGGTGGGCAGCCTGGGCGTCGGACAGCGTCAGCCGCAGGCGTGGTCTGCCCGGCACCGCCCCGCGGCTCAGGACCAGCGCGCCACCGAGCAGGCCGGTGCTGCGTGAGGTGCGTGCCAGTGGTCCCGTAGCATCGCCGTCATAGCCCACCAGCAGCACCGCCTCGTCGCCCGTGGCCAACTGCACCATGGCTTCGAGCAGGCCCTGGGCGAAGCTGGCGTCGTAGGCGCTGATGGCGGTGGCCGGGGTCATTGCGCCGGCGCCAATGGTCCAGTAGCCGGCCGCGGCGTTGTGCACGGAGTTGTGGAAGCGCGTGGGCGAAATGGCGCGTGGGTCGGTAGCCAGGGTTTCGCACATGTAATGGGTGATGGGCAGGTCGCCATGGGTGGAGGCGAAGACCGAGGGCAACGTCGCCGGGTCGCGGCCGGCGTCGACACAGGCGGCCAGGGCCACTTCCAGGGCCACGGCCACGGTGTCCGGGGCGCGCCGGCGTTCGTTGGGCGCCAGCAGCTGTGGCGACGGGCGCGCGGGTGGCTCGGCAGGCAGGCTGCCATCGGCGACGAACGCGCGTGCCGCGTCCCATGAAGGCAGGCCGCGCGTCCAGAAGCCGATGCCGGCGATGCCGGCGCTGAGCATGGGGGTACTCATGCGCGGCCAAAGACCAGCGAGGCGTTGTTGCCGCCGAAACCGAAGGAGTTGTTCATCGCATAGCGGATGTCGGCACGTGCGTTGTCGAAACGGATCTGCGGGCCGCAGGCGGGGTCCGGGGTGGTGCTGTTGAGGATGCCGGGCAGCAGCCCGTTTTCCAGCGCCAGCAGCGCGATCACCGACTCGACGATGCCGGCCGCGCCCAGCGTATGCCCGGTCCAGCCCTTGGTGGAGCTGGCATGCAGTGCTGGGCCGAAAATCCCGGCCACGGCCTTGGCTTCGATCGAGTCATTGGCTGGCGTGGCGGTGCCGTGCAGGTTGAGGTAACCCACCTGGTCGGCATCGATGCCGGCACGGGCCAGCGCGTCGCGCATGGCCAGCTGCGCGCCCAGACCTTCAGGATGCGGAGCGGACATGTGGTGGGCGTCGCTGGATTCGCCATAGCCGCGCAGTTGCAGCGAGCCGGGTTGCGGCGCCGGCGGGGCGCGTTCAACCAGTGCGTAGCCACCGGCTTCGCCCAGCGACAGTCCGACCCGGGTCACATCGAACGGCCGGCAGGGGTCCGGTGACACCAGCTGCAGCGCGTTGAAGCCAAACAGCACGCTGCCGCACAGGGTGTCCACGCCACCGACCAGGGCCGCGTCGGCTTGCCCGCTCTGGATCAGTCGCGCGGCCTGGGCAAACACCTTCGCGCTGGAGGAACAGGCGGTGGCCACGGTGATGCACGGCCCGCGCAAACCGGTGGCCTGGCGCACGAAGTCGCCTAGCGAATGGGGCGTGTGCACGATGGGTCGGTCCAGGTCGGCGGGAAAGCGAAGCTCGTCGCCTTCGCCGGTCAGTCGCGTATAGGCCTCTTCACTGGCGCCAATGCTGGCGGTGGACGTTCCCATCACCACCGCCACCCGGTCTGCGCCATGGCGCGCGCTGGCTTCGGCGATGGCCTGGGGCAGGCCGTCCTGCTGCAGGGCCAGCCAGGCCAGGCGGTTGTTGCGGCATTCCCAGCCTGCCAGCGCTTCCGGCAACGGCAGCTCCTCCAAGCCGTCGACGCGCCCTATCCAGCACGGCAGCCGGTCCGGTGCGCCGAAATCATTGGCCCGCAGACCACTGCGGCGCTGTTCCAGGGCATCGGCCTGTGCCTGCCGGCCGCGTCCCAGTGCCGTAGTCGCGGTATAGGCGCCAATGGCCAGTGCAGGCATGGGAGAAGGAAGCGATGGCTGCACGCGTGGATCCGGAAATCAAAAGAGGCCGAATTATAGCGAGTGCGCCTGCACCCGAATTCGGCTTGGCTGAACAGGCCGCTGCAGCAGGGTCTGTTCAGCAGGCCCAGCCATGCTGCGTACAGGCCCCGACGGATCGGAAAACCTCGGGAAAATGCACGCGTGCCGCGTGTCGATACGCGTGTCGCGGGTTTCGCTATGCCGGCGTTTCATCCACAATCCGCACCACCCCCAACGCAGGACGCGTCACCCGCGGATGCAAGCCTACGTCTACAAGAGCCAGCGCAAGTCCGACACCTTTGTCTATCTTGCCAAGCGCGATAATTTTGAATGTGTCCCTGAATCGCTGCGTACGCCGCTGGGCGAACTCAGCTTCGTGCTGGAAGTGGCGCTGACCCCTGAGCGCAAGCTGGCGCGGGAGAACGTCGAGACCGTGCGCCAGAACCTGGTCGCGCACGGTTTCCACCTGCAGTTTCCACCGAAGATCTTCAACCTGGATGCCGGCGCCGACGGGCGGGTCAATGGCTAGGACAGCCTGGCTGAACCGACATACGGTCTGGGTTGCCTTGTTGCTGGGCATGGCGCTGGCTGCGCTGACCGCAGCGGGTGGTGCGCTGGCCGGTTTCGGTGCCTTGCTGGCGCAGCCCGTGCTGGCCTTGGCCGTGTCCTGGTGGCGCGGTACCCGCTTGCGGGCCGCGGGCCTGGTGGGGATCGGCACGTCCTTGCGCGCTGACGCACTGGCGCTGCTGGCACTTTGGTCAATCGGATTCTGCGCCACCGCCGTGCTGGTGGCCTGGCCCCTGGCCGCCTTGCGTGACAGCGGCAGCCTGCCCGCCGCCCTGGGCCTGAGCGCGGTGGTCGGCGTCCTGTTGATTGGCCTGTGGCGAACGTGGCCGTTGTGGCAGGGCCTGGAACGGGAAGGCGGCACCCTGGCCGCGCACTGGCACGGGCTGCCGGAGCGCGACATCCATGCCTGGCATGGCCTGGGCGTGGCCGGTCTGGTGGCGCTGGCCATTGGTGTGGGTGGCGCACTGGCCTGGCCCGGCGTGGTGCCTGCGCACTGGCAGGTCGGCCTGGCGGTGGCCTATGTGCTGCTGTTGCCGCCGCTGCACTGGCTGCTGCAGCGCAGCTCAGCGGCGCATGCCTTGCCGGTCGTGCTGATGGCCCCGTCGGCATCAGCAGCAGTGGGCGTCACGCCGGCGGTACTGGAAGAAAACCTCGATGCTTCGCTGTTCGCCGCGGCGCGCGCCGGACGCGTGGAGCGGGCCCTGGAGTTGCTCGACGCCGGTGCCGATCCACGCGCACTGCCCACCGATCCACGCGACCAGCGCAGCCTGGCCACCCTGGCGGCGGTGTTGCCCGACCTGCGCCTGCTGCGCGCTTTGATCGGTCAGGGCATCGATCTCAACCAGGTCCAGGCCGGGATGACCCCGTTGCTGGCAGCCACCCGCGACAGCTGGCATGGCCGGCCCGATGCCGTCACCACCTTGCTCGCCAATGGCGCCGACCCGCGTGCGGCCGACAAGGAAGGCAACACGCCGCTGCACCACGCCGCACGCAGTTCCGATCCGGGCGTGGCCGCCCTGCTGCGTGACGCCGCTGCCGAGATCGACGCGCTGAATCTGGAAGGCGTCACCCCGCTCGGCGTGGCGTGCATGGCCGGCAACTGGCGTCTGGCCAAGTTCCTGCTCGAACGCGGCGCCAAGCCTGAGCCCGCCGGTGGCCAACCAGTGCTGCTGGCGGCCGCGGCGACCGAGGAAGACGATCCAGCGGGCGTGCAGTTGCTGCTCAAGCACAAGGCCAAGGTCGACAGCGGTGGTCCGCTGGGCCGCAGTGCGCTGCATGAAGCCGCGCTGGCCGGTCATGTCGACATCATCGCGGCGCTGCTTGCCGCCGGCGCCGATGTGCAGCGGCGTGACCAGGGCGGCCGCAGCCCGTGGCTGGATGCGGCCCGTGGGGGCCATGTCGCTGCGCTGGACGCACTTGCCGTGGCCGGTGCGCGCGCCGCCGATGAGGATGGACAGGGCCGCAACGCGCTGATGCTTGCCTGCACTGGCGACTCGGTGCCCGTACCGCTGGTGCATCGCCTGCTGGACCTGGGCGTGGATCCCGCGCATGCCGACCAGCACGGCAAGCGTGCGGTTGACCTGGCCGCCGAAGCCGGGCGCTGGACCATCGTATCCGCGCTTGACCCCGGCTATGCCTTGCCTTCGGCGGTGGCAGACAGTGAGGACGAAGCCGAGGGCGAACGTACACCGCCCGATCGCGCGCCGCTGGAACTGCTGCGCGATGGCCTGCAGGCCGATCGCTACGCCGGCCTCGGCGCGCTGACCAGGCTGTGTTCGGCGCAGGAACTGGGCAGCCTGCTGCATGATCCGACGGTGGTCGCCGCACCCGCGCGCGTGGCCTGGCTGCTGTTGCAGGGTGCCGACGCCGAAGCGCGCGACGCACTCGGCGATACCCCGGTGTTTGCGCTGCTGGCGCGCGGCCCTGACGCCATGCCGGTATTGCGTGTACTGCTGCAGCGCGGGGTGTCACCCGCCGGTGCCGGCGGCCTGTCCCGGTTCCTGGCGGCCAGTCTGCAGGGCAATCCCACCATGCGGGGCGCCGAGGCCTTCGCCTTGGATCTGCTGGAACGGGGCGCCGACCCCTTCGCTTGCACCCAGGCCGATGATCCGGCGTTGTCCTTGGCGGTGCGCCTGGGCTGGTCACGGCTGATCCATCGCCTGCTGGACCTGGGGGTGGACCGCGAGGCCCGCGATGGCCATGGCATGTCGGCCCTGCACTTGGCCACCGCGCTTGGTCGTGAACCCGTGTTGAAACAGCTGATCGCCAGTGGCGCCTCGCCCCATGCGCGCGCCGCCGACGGGCAGACCCCCTTGGGCGTGGCCCTGGCCAGCGGCCGCCGCGATCTGGCCGACTGGCTGGACT
>JBDSUI010000116.1:0-3363 GCA_039927795.1 Pseudoxanthomonas sp. | reverse complement strand
GGAATGGTGCGAAACACTGCGCCGGCGCCGCGGTTCTGGTTGAACGCGTTGACGCGGAACCGCGCCAGGCTGGGAATTTCAAACGAGAAATCGACCTCGAGGAATTCCTCGTAGTCGCGGCGCTGCTTGTCCGACATGATGTCGTAGACCAGCGCGTGCACCTGCTTGTGGTCCAGCGCCGGGATGTTGATGCGGCGCACGTCACCGTCCACCCGGATCATCGGCGGCAGGCCGGCCGACAGGTGAAGGTCAGACGCTTTGTTCTTGACCGAAAACGCCAAAAGTTCGGCGATATCCATACGCTGCTTTCCCCGAATTGCTGCGAAGGGTGGAACGATACATCCCCGAGAGGCAGTATAACCACCTTGCCGCGATATCCAACGGTTGGAGAATTATGCTCGCCCAGCGCCTAAACGCGACATTGCAAAGCCTTGAAAACGCAGCACAAGTCGCGCATCGGCCGGTGCCCCGGCTGCTTGCCGTATCCAAGACCCAAACTGCGACCGCGGTCGCGTCGCTGGCGTCCGCGGGACAGCGTGCCTTTGGAGAAAATTACGTTCAGGAAGCGCAGACCAAGACCCGGGAGTTGGAGGCGCTTGGACTGGAGTGGCATCTCATAGGCCACCTGCAATCCAACAAGGCAGACATCGCGGCGGTGATCTTTGACTGGGTGCAGACCGTCGACCGGCGCAAGCTTGTCACTGCGCTGGCCCGTGCCAGGCCTTCGCAAAGCCAGCCTCTGAACGTGCTTATCCAGGTCAATATTGATGACCAGGCCAGCAAGCATGGGTGCCAGCCGGCCGAGGTCGAGGGACTGGCGGACGCGATTGCGGCCGAGTCGCGACTTTCCCTGCGCGGGCTGATGGCAATCCCGGCCCCGCATCCGCAACTGGAACTGCGTAGAGCCGCGTTCCGGGACATGGCGGCAATGTTCCAACAGCTTGCCGCGCGCCATCCTTCGGTGGACACCTTGTCGATGGGCATGAGCGACGATTTCCCGCTTGCCATTGCCGAAGGTGCGACCATGGTGCGCATCGGCACCGCGTTGTTTGGCGCACGCCCCGCCACTTCCTGAGACCTCGCATGCAAGCTCCGGTAAATATCGCCTTCATCGGCGGCGGCAACATGGCGCGCAGCCTGATCGGTGGACTGATCACCCAAGGGACCGATGCGGCGTGTATTCGGGTGGCCGAACCGATCGAGTCGCTGCGCGAGGCGCTGGCGGCTGATTTCGGGGTCAGCGTTTTTTCCAGTGCACGTCAGGCGTGCTCCGACGCGGACTTGTGGTTGCTGGCGGTGAAACCGCAGGTGATGCGCAGTGTCTGCGAGAGCCTTTCCGACAACACGCGGCTGCAGCAGGCACTGGTCGTATCGATAGCCGCAGGCATTACTGCAACGCAGCTGCAGCGATGGCTGGGCGGCGCGGTTGCGGTGATCCGGGCCATGCCCAACACCCCTGCCCTGCTGGGTGCGGGGGTGACCGGGCTGTTTGCAAGCACACAAGTGGACGCAGCCGGCCGCCAGCGTGCCGAGGAACTGCTTTCCAGTGCCGGCAAGACGGTCTGGATCGACGACGAGGCCACCATGGATGCGGTGACTGCGGTTTCCGGCAGCGGTCCGGCCTATGTGTTCCTGCTGGCCGAGGCAATGGAAGCAGCGGCACTGCAGCAAGGACTAAGCGATGGAGCGGCGCGTACCCTGGTGCTGCAGACCGTGCTGGGCGCGGCGCGCATGCTCACCGAATCCGATGCCACCCCTGCCGAACTGCGCACACGGGTAACCTCGCCAAACGGAACCACGCAGGCGGCCATCGAAGCGCTGCAGGCAGGCGGATTTTCGGAACTGGTGGCGAACGCGATCCAAGCCGCGACCGAGCGCGGACGTGCGCTCTCGGCCGCCAACGATTGAACCCGCATTTTTCACGGAGTACGGACATGATCAACACCACCGGCAAGTCATTGCTACTGACCGCGATTCTGCTGCTGGCCGCGTGCACCTCAGGCGAGAAGCCGCGCGCGGCAGAGGTGATCGCGCCCGCGCCGGCGCACGAGGATTTCGGCGATCTGCGCGTGCATTACAACGCCATGCCCACCCTGGCCATGAATGAATCCATTGCGCGTGACGTGGGAATAGAGCGCGACGCCGGCAGGGCCATGCTGACCGTCGCGTTGCGCAAGCTCGTGAATGGGGAAGAGCTTGGCGTTGAGGGCGAAGTGCAGGCGGTGGCGGTGGACCTGCAGGGAATGCGCCAGCAAATTTCGCTGACGCCCGTGCGAACGGGTGAATACACCGACTACCTTGGCAGCTTCCGCATCGTGGAACGCGACAGCTATCGCTTTGACATCACCGTCAAGTCCGGTGGCCGCAGCGGCAAGGTCAAGTTCCAGCGCAACTTCTGAGCAAACGCCGAGCACGGCGCCTTGTGTAAAGCCGGGCTTGCCCGGATGCGGTTGGCAGCACTGCAAAGCACTGCCTGCTGTACCGCCGCAAACAAAAGAACCGCCTTAACGCTCGCTGCGTTTCGCAGCCCAGGCGTGGATGATGCGCGCCATTTCGCGCACCCCGTCGGTCAGGGCCGCCGGGCCGGGCTGCAGGATCAGCGGTGACTTGATCTCATGCAGTTCGCCGTCGCGCACCGCGGGAATAACGTCCCACCCCGCGCGCGCTGCAACCTTGCCAGGCCGGAACTTCTTGCCGCACCACGACCCCAGGATGATGTCCGGCGCACGTCTGACGACCTCGCTGGCGTCGGCAAGAATGCGGTACTTGGCCAATGATTGCGCCGCCATTTCCGGGAATATGTCGTCGCCACCGGCGATCCGAACCAGCTCGGCCACCCAGCGGATCCCGGTAATCGGCGGTTCGTCCCATTCCTCGAAATAGATACGTGGCCGTCGCACCAATCCTGCCGAGACCTGCTCGATCTCCTGCAGGCCGCGTTGCAGCCCGTCCGCGTACGCATTGGCCTTGTCGGCGGCACCGACCAGTGCACCGAGGCGGCGGATGTAATCCAGGATGCCCTCGACGCTGCGATGGTTCGATATCCAGACCTCGATCCCGTGCCTGATGAGCTCCGCGGCGATGTCGGCCTGGATGTCGGAAAACCCGATCACGAAATCCGGCTGCAGCTTCAGGATCTCGCCGATCTTTGCGCTGGTGAATGCGCTGACTTTCGGCTTCTCCTTGCGTGCGATCGGCGGGCGCACGGTGAAACCGCTGATGCCAACGATGCGATGCTGCTCGCCCAGCGCGTACAGGGTCTCGGTGGGTTCCTCGGTGAGGCAGACGATGCGCTGGGGCCCGCTCACGGCGCCACGCTTGCTGTCAGCGTGCCGCAGTTAACGCGTGTTTTGAAGAACAAAA
>JBDSUI010000115.1:0-7233 GCA_039927795.1 Pseudoxanthomonas sp. | reverse complement strand
TCCTGCACCTGGGCCTGCCGGACGAGTTCCAGCACCATGCCAGCCGCGAGCAGTTGTTGGCCGAAGCCGGTATCGATGCGGCCGGTATCCGTAATGCCGTCCTCGCACGCTGGCCGCAGCTGGCCGTGTCGGCGACACCGATCAGCGTCGCCGGCTGACCCCGCAGAATTTGCGAATGCTCGTGAGGCTCTGCGTTTGCGCGTGGTTCGCCTTGTAGAGCCGAGTTTGCCCGGCTGATTTACGTGCGTAGAGCAGCCGAGCAAGCTCGGCTCTACATGGGTCGGGGAGAGCAGTCGAGCAAACTCGGCGCTACAGGTCGGGCGTTCAGGGCGCTTCGACCACGTAGCCCCTTGCTTGCAGATAGGACAGGTAGCCATTTTCTTTCTGCAGCTCGGAAATCGGCATGCTGGCAAAGGTCACCGGGTTGGACTGCAAGGCCTGCTCGGCGATCTTCAGCCACTGGTTCCTGATTCGCGCTTCAATGTCGCCCAGGCCGCGCTTGCGTGCGAACTCGCCGCCGGTCATCGCCGACAGGCAGGCACTCGCCTGTTTTTCCGAGGGCAGCGCGCGCAAGGCATCCAGATCGCCGACTGACCAGGCATTGGCGCGTTCGACCATCACGGGGATGTCGTTTTCAACGCGGTCCAGCGCCAAGCGGAAGCATTCCACGTCGTCCACGCCCTCGCGGGCGAACTCCTTGATCGCGGCCTTTGGATCTTCGATAGTGATTTTCAGCGTGGTCGGCGTGAGCTTCATCTTGCGGCGTTTCAGTACCGCTTCGATCACCGGTGTAATCACGGGCTTCTGGCCCAAGCCCGCCTTGCGGTTCGCCTTGGTGTAGAGCTCGTTGGCCACCAACAGGGGGCGCTTTTTCTCAACGCCCCTGTCGTTGCCGAAATACCGGGGCTTGAGCGCCAGCCAGCGCGCGTAGACGTCGGCCGGCAACACTTCCGTCAGGGTCTTGCCATCGGGATTCCTGCTGGCTTTCAGGGCCGAAGGAATCAGCGTGAGCGCCTTGAAGATGCCGACATCGGCATCCACCACCAGCCCGGGCGGTCCCAGCACCTGGTCGGCCTGCTCCAGGATTGCCGTCACCTGATCGGCCTTCCAGCTGATGCCGCTGGGCAAGGGCGCAAGTGTCCCCAGCACCCACAGGCTATGACCATCCCTGGAGACTTTCCACATGCCGGGACCCGGTTGCACACCGGTCACCACGACCGCGTCCAGGTTGCGCACGCCATCGCTATCCACGAGCGGCGTCACGGCCTCGTCTGGCTGTGCAGGGGTGGAGTGCGCGAGGGGTGCCAGGACCAGGGTACTGACCAGCAGCGCAACAAAGGGAAGACGCATGCGAGTACCTGCTCGGAAGGTCATGCTGGGAAGGTCATGCTGGGAAGGTCATGCTCGGAAGGTCATGCCCGGAATACACACTCAGAAGATCGCGCTCGGAAGATCAAGCCGGAGAGTAGCGGCCCGGCCACGGTTGCCGCGGGCAGGCGCTGCTGGCGGCTCAGTTGCGTACAGCCAGCGGCCCGGGTGCCTGGCGGCCCATGCCTCCAGCAGCGCGCAGTGCGCTGGCCGTGGCGCTGGCGTGGTCGAGTATTTCCAGTCCACTCCATACGAAACCCGGCGACACCGAGCAGTTCGCCAGCGAGTAGTCACCATGCGAGCGCGCGCTCTGCCAGATGCCGGCCGGCACCACCTGCATCAGCTGTCCGCCACGCGCCGAAGTGTCCAGCTGCACGCGGCTCAGGGCATCGGCCTGCGCGTCATACATCAGCAGCTCAATCGCACTGCCTTCCTGCCAGTCCCATACCTCGGCGGCGTCGACACGGTGCCAGCCACTGGTGTCACCACGGGTCAGCAGGTATTGGATCGAAGTAAGCGCGGGTCGCAGCACTCCGTTCACTTCCACCTGTTTGTTCGATTCGTAGACGCGCTTGTAGTGGCCGCCTTCCGGATGCGGCGCAAGGCCCAACGTGCGAATCAGTTCCTGTGCGCGTGAATGCATTGCCCATCGTAGTGCAAGCGGCTGCGCATCGCCCAGCAAAAAAATGCGAGGCAATAAAAAAACCCGCATGCAGGATGCGGGTTTTTCTTCTGTTGCTTCGCGTTGGTCGGGACGGCCGGATTTGAACCGACGACCCTCTGCCCCCCAGGCAGATGCGCTACCAGGCTGCGCTACGCCCCGAACTGATGCGAATCCCCACCTTGGCGGCGGGGCGGCAATTATAGCCGCATTTTCACTGCTGCTTCGCGCACTGGCAGAAGGGAATGCTCAGCGGCGCAACAACTGCAGGATCTCTTCCAGTTCCATGCGCACCTGCTTGACGATCTGGTTGCTCAGCGCCGATTCCTGCTTGGCACCCTCACCCTCCAGGCGCAGGCGCGCACCGCCGATGGTATAGCCCTGCTCGTACAGCAGGCCACGGATCTGGCGCACCATCAGCACGTCGTGGCGCTGGTAGTAGCGGCGGTTGCCACGGCGCTTGACCGGCTCCAGGCTGGGGAACTCGGTCTCCCAATAACGAAGCACGTGTGGCTTCACGTCACAGAGTTCGCTGACTTCACCAATGGTGAAATAACGCTTGGCCGGGATTGGCGGCAGTTCGCGGTTGCTGCCCGGATCAAGCATGCGCTATCCCCGAATAGGCTTCCACGCGTTCCTTGAGCTTCTGCCCCGGGCGAAAGGTCACCACGGTACGCGCGGAAATTGGAATTTCTTCGCCGGTCTTGGGGTTGCGGCCGGGACGCTGGCTCTTGCGGCGCAGGTCGAAGTTGCCGAAACCGGAAAGCTTGACCTGGCGGCCCTGTTCAAGCGCCTCGCGCAGGACGTCGAAATAAGCATCGACGAACTCCTTGGCCTCGCGCTTGTTCAGCCCGACTTCGTCAAACAGGCGCTCGGACATCTCCGCCTTGGTCAATGCCATGCAATCTTCCCCTTGCCTTTCAACCGCGGATCCTGGCGCCATGATCGCGGCCCATGGCAGCAACCACCCCGGTCACTACCTCTTCCACATCGCGGTCGGTCAGAGTGCGTGAGTTGTCCTGCAAAATCAAGCCCATAGCCAAGCTCTTTTGACCTGATTCGACCCCGGCCCCGACGTAGCGATCGAACAGCAGCAGGTCCCGGAACAGCGGGCCGGCAGCGGCCCGCACGGTCTGGGAAATAAGGCCCCAGGTGACCGCCTCGGCAACGAGGAACGCAAGATCACGCCGGACCGACGGAAACCGCGACAACTCCGCTGCACGGGGCAAAGCGCGGGCCGACAACGGCGCCAGGTCGACCTCGAACGCGACCACCTCGTCATCCAGGTCCAGCGCCCGCTGCAGGCGCGGATGCAGCTGCCCGATCCAGCCGATGCAGTGTCCGTCGCGGAAAACATCGGCCGAACGTCCCGGATGCCCGAAGGGTTGCTGCGAGGCCTGGTAATCCAGTCGCGCTCCGGACGCGGCCGCCAGACTGTCCAGATCGCCTTTCAGGTCATGGAAGTCGGCTTTGCGCGATTTCCCGTCCCATTGCTCGCTGTTGCAGTCGCCCTGGATGGCCGCAGCGATCCGCTGGATCTCGTTTGGCGCCGCATCGGCCGCCGCGGCAAAAACGTTACCCAGCTCGAACAGGCGCACCCGGGTCGCCTGCCTGGCAACGTTGCGCTGCAATGCCGAGACCAGCCCGGGCAGCAGCCGGGTGCGCATCACGCCCAGTTCGGCACTGAGCGGATTGGCTAGCGCTACCGCACCTTCGCTGGCGCTCCATTGGGCCAGCAAGGCCTGGTCAACGAAGGCGTAGTTCACGGTCTCAAGGTAGTCGCGCGCGGCCAGGTGGCGACGAAGGCTGGAAGTCTCGACCTGGGTTTCGCTGGGTGCCACGACGCGGGTGGCACCGCCGGGCAGCGTGGTGGGAATGCGGTCGTAACCGTGGATCCGCGCCAGTTCCTCGATCAGATCTTCTTCAATGGCGATATCGAAGCGCCGGCTGGGCGATGTCACCTGCCAGCCCTCGGCGCTGGTCTCTGCCTGCATGCCCAGCGCGCGCAGGATGCGTTCAACATCCGCATCCACAATGTCGATGCCAAGCAGGCGTTTGATGCGGGCGCGACGCAGTGCGATGCGCGTCGGCGCCGGCAGGTGTTCCGGAAGCACGGCTTCCACCACCGGGCCCGGTGAGCCGCCCGCCAGTTCGACGATCAAGCGCGTGGCCACCTCAACCGCCTGTCGTGGCAGTTGCGGATCCACACCGCGTTCGAAGCGATGTCCGGCGTCGGTATGCAGGCCAAGCTTGCGCCCGCGGCCGATGATCGCGGCAGGAATCCAGTGCGCGGCTTCCAGGAACACATTGCGCGTCGCCTCGGTGACCCGGGTGTCCTGTCCGCCCATGATGCCGCCCAGTGCAACCGTGCGTGCGCCGCGGCCGCCGGTACTGTCGGAAACCACCAGGAAGTCTTCAGTGAGGGAAACACTGCGGCCATCGAGCAACGTGGTTGCTTCTCCACTGCGCGCATGGCGCACGACGATGGGACCAGTCAGCGTGTCGCGGTCGAAAGCGTGCATGGGTTGGCCGAGTTCCAGCATCACATACTGGGTTACGTCGACCAGCAAGCTGATCGGCCGCACCCCGCTGCGACGCAGACGCTCGGCCATCCACACCGGCGTCGACACGGCCGCATTCACCCCTTCAATCACGCGGCCGACGAAGCGCGGCACCTTGGCGCCTGCCTCCAGTTCGATCCCCAACACGCTGTCATTGAGCGCGGGCATCGGCGTGGCATCGAAGGCAACCACTTCGCTGCCGCACGCCGCGGCTACGTCAAAGGCGATTCCGCGGACGCTGAAGCAGTCGGCGCGGTTGGGGGTCAGCTTGATCTCGATGCTCGCATCGGGCAGCGACAGGTAATCGGCGATCGGGGTGCCAAGCGGTGCGTCGTCGGGCAGTTCCAGCAGGCCGGCGGCATCGGCATCAATGCCCAGTTCCCTGGCCGAACACAGCATGCCGTTGGAGTCCACGCCACGCAGCTTGGCAGCCTTGATGGTCAGCTCGCCCACCACCGTGCCCACCGTTGCCAATGGTGCCACCAGTCCGGGCCGTGCATTGGGGGCGCCGCAGACAATCTGCAGCAGTTCGCCCTGCCCGATATCGACCTTGCAGACCTGCAGGCGATCGGCTTCAGGATGTTTGGCGCATTCGACGATACGGGCCACGACCACGCCGGCCAGCGATTCCCCCAGCACCGTTACTTCCTCGACCTCCAGGCCGATGGCGGTCAGCGTCGCGGCAAGTTCATCGCGCGAAGCCTGGATGGGGACGTGACTGCGCAGCCAATTCTCGGAAAATTTCATCGTCTCGCTACCGTTGGATGGGCCTTGGCCCACCATTGCCATGTATCAGTGTGTTGGATGTCCACCGACCCGCTGGGCCGGGGACCGCCTACGCAAACTGTTTCAGGAACCGCACATCGTTCTCGAAGAAGGCGCGCAGGTCGTTCACCCCATAGCGCAGCATCGCAAAGCGTTCCACACCCAGACCGAAAGCGAAGCCGGTGTAGCGCTCCGGATCAATCCCGCAATTCTTCAGGACGCTGGGATGGACCATGCCGCAGCCCAGCACTTCCAGCCAGCGCGTGCTGCCATCCGGCTGCTGCCAGGCGATGTCGACTTCCGCGCCGGGCTCGACGAAAGGGAAATAGCTGGGTCGGAAACGCATTTCGAAATCCCGCTCAAAGAACGCGCGTACGAACTCAGCCAGCGTGCCCTTGAGGTCGGCAAAGGTGGAGTGCTCATCCACCAGCAGACCTTCAACCTGGTGGAACATGGGCGAATGGGTCTGGTCGCTGTCGCTGCGGTAGACCTTGCCGGCGGCGATCATGCGCAGCGGCGGCGCATGATCGCCCATGTAACGCACCTGCACACCCGAGGTGTGGGTGCGCAACAGCCGGGCAATGCCGCTGCCATCTGGCGGGAAGTAGAACGTGTCGTGCATGGCGCGCGCCGGATGGTGCGGCGGGAAGTTCAGCGCCTCGAAGTTGTGCCAGTCGTCCTCGATTTCCGGGCCGTCGGCCAGTTCGTAGCCCAGGCGTCCGAAGATATCGGCAATACGTTCCAGCGTGCGGCTGATCGGATGCAACCCGCCGCGTTGCGGATTGCGGCCAGGCAGAGTCACATCAATACTTTCGCCGGCAAGGCGCGCATCAAGCGCGGCATCTTCCAGCAACACCTTGCGCGCGGACAGTGCGTTGGCGATGGCATCGCGGGCCACATTGATGGCCTCGCCTGCCGCTTTGCGCTGATCGCCCGGCAACGTACCCAATTGCTTGAGCTGCGCGGTGACACTGCCGCTCTTGCCAAGCAGGGCCACGCGCATGGATTCCAGCGCGTCAGGCGTTTGCGCGCCGGCGATGTCGGCCATCGCCTGGGCAGACAGTGCTTCGATATCGCTCATGGGGGCATCAAACCTCTAGATAACGTCGACGCTCTTGTAGGAGCTGCATAAGCTGCGACCGGAAGCAGTGCGGTCATTCAAACCCGTCTTGCCATTGACGCGGTCGCCGCTTGCGCAGCTCCTACGAAGAAGCAGAGCTACAAAAAACAATGGGGAAGGACTTGCGCCCTTCCCCACGTGTTTGGCGATGGATTGCCAGTGTTGCCTTTACGTTGGAGATCGCCGGCTTACGCCGCGAGTGCGCTCTTGGCTTTTTCCGCCAGGGCCGCAAAACCCACCGAGTCGTGCACGGCAATGTCTGCCAGCACCTTGCGGTCCAGGGTAATGCCCGCCTTCAGCATGCCGTTCATGAAACGGCTATAGCTCAAGCCATTGATGCGGGCCGCCGCGTTGATGCGGGTGATCCACAGCGAACGGAAGTTGCGCTTCTTCTGCTTGCGACCGATATACGCGTACTGACCGGCCTTGATGACCGCCTGGTTGGCGACGCGGAAGACCTTGCGGCGGGCGTTGTAGTAGCCCTTGGCAAGCTTCAGGATTTTCTTGTGACGCCGGCGCGCCGTTACACCACGTTTTACTCGTGCCATTGTTCAGTCCTCAGAGATACGGAAGCATACGATCCAGACGCTTGGAGTCTTCGGCACGAATGATGTTCGTTGCACGAAGGCCACGCTTACGCTTGGTCGACTTCTTGGTGAGGATGTGGCTCTTGTTGGCGTGGCCAGCCTTGTATTTACCGGAAGCGGTCTTCCGGAAACGCTTGGCCGCCGCCCGGTGGGTCTTGATCTTGGGCATTG
>JBDSUI010000114.1:0-6972 GCA_039927795.1 Pseudoxanthomonas sp. | reverse complement strand
GTCACGCCGACCCGACGCTGGCCTTCCACCCGTGGTTTGCCGAACAGGCGCAGCGCCGAGTCCGGCGCCTGCAGCGCCGCCTCCGCGTTGGCGAACACCGGCACGCCGTGGCCGTGCGCCAGCATTGCACAGGACGCAGAAGCGCCAAGCTGACGGATGCCCGGGATGGGCAGGCCGAGGATGGCGCGCGCATGGAGCGCGAACTGGCTGAGATCCTGCGAGACCAGGGTGACCAGGCCGGTGTCGTGTGGGCGCGGCGATACTTCACTGAACCAGACCTCGTCACCCTTGACGAAGAGCTCCACGCCGAATACGCCCCGCCCGCCGAGGTCATCGGTAATTGCCTGGGCGATCTGCTGAGAACGTTGCAAGGCCAGCGCCGACATTGGCTGCGGCTGCCAGCTTTCGCGATAGTCGCCGTCCTTCTGCAAGTGACCGATGGGATCACAGAAGGAAGTACCGCCAGCGTGGCGCACGGTCAGCAGGGTAATCTCGTAGTCGAAGTCGATAAAGCCTTCCACGATGACCCGGCCCGCACCGGCGCGGCCGCCAGTCTGCGCATATTCCCACGCGGCAGCGACCTCCTCACCGGTGCGCGGGGTGCTCTGGCCCTTGCCCGAGGATGACATGACCGGCTTGACCACGCAGGGCAGTCCGATGACCGCAACCGCCTCCAGGTAGTCTGCCTGGGTGTCCACGAAACGGTAGGGCGAAGTTGGCAGGCCCAGGGTTTCTGCGGCCAGCCGGCGGATGCCTTCCCGGTCCATGGTCAGGCGCGCGGCACGGGCAGTCGGGATGACGCACAGGCCCTGCTCCTGTTCCAGCTCGACCAGGGTCTGGGTATGGATGGCCTCGATTTCCGGCACCACCAGATGCGGTTTCTCCAGCGCAACCAAGGCCCGCAGTGCGCTGCCATCCAGCATGTCCAGCACGTGCGAGCGATGGGCGACCTGCATGGCGGGGGCATCGGGATAACGGTCGGCCGCGATCACTTCCACGCCGAAGCGCTGCAATTCAATCGCTACCTCCTTGCCCAGCTCGCCCGAGCCCAGCAACAAGACGCGCCGAGCCGAAGCAGCCAGCGGTGTACCTAGAGTGGTCATGGGAGAATCCCGAATCGAAAGCAGGCAGTTTAGCCGGCCTGCTGATCCCGCTGGCCGGCGCCTGCTGCGTTTTGATATTGCTTCAAAATATTCCGGCCGGACCCTGCACGAAAGACGGTGAAACCAGAGACCGTCCGCTCCGGCAGCTTGAAGCACGACCCTGCCAGGGATCCGCGCGAAGCCTCCATGCATTTGCCAGCGCTTCATCGCCCGGGCACTGGCTCAGTCCGCTGGTCAAGCGCGACGAGCCGGGCGGCCTTGGGCACACCAGAGGATGGGCGATAGTGCCGCCCGGCCCCGGCAATGCCTGGCAGACGTGCAAACTGGCAGCGGCTGCACCACGTCGCTAAGCTGGGACGATGCGCCAACGTCCCCGCTTACTGCTCAATACTCCTGCTATCGAACTGTGGCCTGGCGGCCTGTTGCGCGCGCGCAGCAACGCCGACGCGCGCATCCTGTCGCGGGCCAGCATGATCCTGCGTCGCAAGCAGGATGGCCGCTATCTGGCCGCGCTGGTGCCTGAAGGACTGCAATCGTTGCTCCCTCGCTGGACACGGGAGCCCGGCGTGGAAGCTGCACTGGACGCACTGGATGGCTTGCGCACCGATCGCGGCTTCAATATCGATGCCGCCGGCGACTTGCCGCTGGATCAGCTGGTCGACCAGCTGCAGGGCCTGGGGCTTGATCAGAGCTATGGCGACAAGACCGGGCTGGCACTGGTGCCGGAACCGGTCGCCCTGGCCTTTGCCGGATTCGATCGCTACCAGCGCCCACTGTGGCTGAGCGCCGGCGCGGCCCGTGCCTGGGCAGCGCTTCGACGTTCGGCCGACGCCGACGGCGTGGTGCTGCAGGCGATATCGGGCTATCGCAGCCATGACTATCAACTTGGTATCTTCGAACGCAAGCTGGCCCGCGGCCAGACCGTACCAGAGATCCTCAGCGTCAATGCGGCTCCTGGTTACAGTGAGCATCACAGCGGCAATGCACTGGACTTCGGCACCCCCGGAGAAGCGCCGGCGGAGGAGTCTTTCGAAACCACAGCCGCTTTTGCCTGGCTTACCGCGCATGCCGGTAATTTCGGATTCGTCATGAGCTATCCGCGCAACAACCCGCACGGCATCGTCTATGAGCCGTGGCATTGGTGCTTCACCGGCGCATGTTCCTCGAACCGCTACCCTCGCCCTTTCGACGCACTGGAACCCACATGACCGATCTCACTGCCCTGCAAAACCACCAGGTCCGCCTGGCCACCCGTCCGGTCGGCATGCCCACACGCGACAACTGGCAGTTCACCACCGAAGCGGTCAACGAGCCCGAGGACGGCGGGGTACTGGTCAGGATCTTGTCGCTGTCGCTTGATCCGGCCATGCGCGGTTGGATGAATGAAGGCAAGTCTTACATCGCGCCGGTCGAGATTGGCGACGTGATGCGTGCAGGCGGCATCGGCAAGGTGCTGGTGTCAAGGAACACCGGATTCGCTGCCGGCGACCTGGTCACCGGAAGCATGGGCGCGCAGGAGTACCGGCAGTTCACGCCCATCGAGATCAAGCGCCAGGGCATCAGCAAGATCGACCTGAGCATGGGCAGCATCAGTCAATGGCTCAACGTGCTGGGCATGCCGGGCATGACCGGGTATTTCGGCCTGATGGACGTTGGCCAGCCGAAGGAAGGGGATGTAGTTGTCGTTTCGGGGGCTTCGGGTGCCGTGGGACAGACGGTGGGACAACTGGCCAGGATCAAGGGGTGTCGCGTCGTCGGCATTGCCGGTGGACAGGCCAAGTGCGATTTCGTGGTCAAGGAAATGGGCTTCGACGCCTGCATCGACTACAAGAATGGCGATGTGCGCGAAGGACTCAAAACCCATTGTCCGGAAGGCGTGGATATCTACTTCGACAACGTCGGCGGCGAGATCCTGGACCACGTGCTGGCGCGCCTGCGGCGCAAGGCGCGGGTCATCATCTGCGGCGCGATTTCGCAATACAACGCCACCACCGCTGTGGAGGGGCCGAAGAATTACCTGTCGTTGCTGGTCAACCGTGCGCGCATGGAGGGCATCGTGGTGTTCGATTACGCGGACCGCTACCCGGTCGCCGTAGCCGAGCTGGCGGGCTACCTGAAAGACGGACGCATGAAGTCCCGTGAAGACGTGGTGGAGGGACTGGAGACCTTCCCGGAGACCTTGGTGAAACTGTTCACCGGCGACAACTTCGGCAAACTGGTCTTGCAAGTCGCTGCGGAGTAACGGTCCAGGCGTCGATGCCCAGGAACGGGGCTCAGTGCTTCCCGCATGCATGCGCAGCGCCACCAGAATTGATGCCCACGTGCCATGGCCGGAAATTAGGCCCAGCAGACCCGGTTACTCATTCGAGCGACACGCATGCAGGCACGCGGCGCTCTGGACATAAGCGCTGCTGACACCAGCGCGAATCCGGCGGATACAGTCGGCTGCAAGCTTGTGCCAGGCATAGGCCGGGTTCAATCCTGCGAACGCGGCAGCTTGGTCTTCGCCTCGGCAACGAAATCAGCTATGCGCCACAGGTACTGGCTGGCATAACTTCGGTACGGTCGCCAGCGTTCGCCACGCTCCAGCAATTCCTTCGGCGTCGGCATGGTTTCGTGCCTGTCCACGCGCTGGGCGCCTTTGCGGATGCCCAGGTCATCGATTGGCAGCACGTCTGGACGACCCAGGTGGAACATCAACATCATTTCCACGGTCCAGCGGCCAATGCCGCGCACCGGTACCAAGGCAGCGACAATGTCATCCTGGTGCAGGACCGACATCTGCCGCAGGGTGGGAATTTCCCCGGCGGCGTCGCGAGCGGACAGATCGCGAAGGGCCAGGGTCTTGTTGCCCGAAACACCGCAGGCACGCAGGGCCATGTCATCAATCCGGCCCAGCGTGTCGCCATGCAGGCGCGCACTGCCGATGGCCGCTTCGACCCGACCGACGATGGTCGAAGCCGCCTTGCCGCTGAGTTGCTGGAACAGGATCGCGCGGGCCAGCGCATCGACCGGATCGAATGGCTTGCGCCAGCCGGGCTGCTGCTCCAGATAGCCGATCCGCTTCATCCAGGTGCCCAGTTTGCGGTCCCGGCGGCTCAGGTGATCGAACGCCTGCTGCGTATCAAAACCACGTGCGTGGCGAGGCATGGGCCGCAGCGCTCAGCGACGCAGCGCATCCATTGCCCACAGCAGCCAGCCCAGCATCAGGCAGATGCCGCCGACCGGAGCGAGCTTGGGACCCAGCTGGGCCAATGCGGACAGGGCCAGGCTTCCCGAAAAAAGCAGGGTGCCCAACAGCAACAGGTATAGCCCGGCCCGGCCCAGCGACCGGCTGGTGCCAGCCGACAGGGCTGCGAGCGCCACGCCATGGCCGAACGCATAAATGGTCGCGATCTGCAGGCTGGACTGGACCTGTGCATCGGCGACGCCGTGCGAGGCATAGGCGCCCAAGGCCACGGCAAGTGCAGCGAGCAGCGCACCGGAAAATGCGAGCAAGGATGGTTTGCGCTGACGCCGGTCGTAGCTCAAGGATGCTGCCCCATGACAGTGCGGCGTTCGGGGCCGCTGACGGAATTTCCCCAACCCCCAAAAACAACACGCCGCAAGAGCGGCGCGCTGTCACAACCCGCGTGGCGGACTTGCGCCCGCCCCTGTTATGGCTTGGTGGCCCAGTAGATATCAAAAGCGCCGTCGGCAGTAAAGGACTGGTCGACGCCACTCTTCCATGACTCATAAGGACGGTCGGCCACTTCATAGCCGTTGGTCATTGCCCAGGCCCGCAGGGCATTGCGCACCGCATCCAGTTCGGCCATGTAGCCGACGTAGCTGGCGCTGACCGCCTTGCGTGGCTCCATATGCACATATTCCACCGGGGTGCCGGACACCGAGACTTTGAGAGGCCCGGCGGACGCCACCGGCGCGACCGGCTCTGCAGGCGGCGCCACTTCAGGTTTGGCCTTGCTGTCCGCAGCGGGCTTGGCCGCCACAGCGCCGCTGCGCTTGCGCACCGGCTGTGCCACGTCGAATGCGTACTTGTCGCTGCCGAAATCAGTGGTGACAATGCGCACCGGACCTGCAGGTTCCAGGCCGTTGCTTTCCATCACGCGCTTGATCCATTCCTGGTTGGCCTTGATGGATGCCTTGATCGCCTCGTTGGTACGCTCGATATTGCCAGCGTCGACCACCAGCAGGTCTTCAGCGGGCAGATCGACCTGCTTGAGGCCGGTCAACTTGCTGCCTTCGATGCGGTAGTCGAAATTGGGGACCGTGGCCAGCATATTGGTCAACTTGAACAGGCCTGCGTTGAGGTTGTCACCTACGTGACGGGTCACGTACATGCCGTTGAACCGGCCAAACAGGTTCCAGCCATAGTCCACGTCATAGGTCTGGGTGATCTGGACGTTGCGGCCGTTCTTGCCCGTCGGCGCCAGCGTGATGTCGGTCTTCTTGTTGGAACCCGGCGTCTGGTCCTCAATGGCGAAGGCGACCTTGCCGGTTGCACCGGCAGCACCGGGGACCACGCTTTCGGTGATTTCCCAATGCCCTTTGCCCCAACGCTTGTCGCTGGAAGTGAAGTCGACCCGCGCGCCCACGCCAGTGTGGCCTTCGCCGCCGCCGGAATAGGTCAGCTCACCGGACTTGCCGGGTATCAGCGGGTTCCAGTCCTTCAACCTGCGTACGTTGTTGAGGGTGTCAAAGACAATCGTCATGCGGCGATTGGTCTCGGTAGTTTCCTCCAGGTGCCGCTTGGCGGGAAGCACCAGGCCGACCACCACGAACAACACCAGGACAAGCGCCAAGGCAATCACTAACTCGAGAAAACGGGTCATTCAGAAGTCTCCGGGGGCCGATCCCCTGGCCATTAAAATGTATACGCAGGGCGCATCCTAGCAGGCTTGGCAGAATCGGTCAGCACCCAATCCGGGCCTGCCCGCCTACGCTGCAATGCAGCGTCATGACACTGGCCACGCGCACGCTACGCGGCCTTTCCCGTACTCATACCAACTGCAGCTCGAAGGCCTTGAGCACCGCGCGCGTGCGGTCGCGCACGCCCAGCTTGGAGAGGATGTTGGAGACATGATTCTTGATGGTGCCTTCGGCCACCCCAAGCGAGTTGGCGATCTCCTTGTTGGAGAACCCACTGGCCATCAGCCGCAGGATCTCGGTTTCGCGATCGGTCAGGGGGTCGGGTCGGTCCAGGGCGACGAAGTCATTGCGCATGTGCTCAAGCCCCGACAGCAGGCGCTGGGTGACCGCCGGCTGCACCAGCGAGCCGCCCGAGGCCACGGCGCGTATTGCACCGACCAACTGCTCCAGTGAAACGTCCTTCAGCAGGTAGCCTTTGGCGCCTGCCTTCAGGCCGGCAAGCACCAGCTGGTCGTCATCGAAGGTGGTCAGGATGATCGCTGGCGGCAGCTGGCCCGCGGCCGCCAGCGCCTGCAAGGCTTCCAGACCCGACATCACCGGCATGCGCATGTCCATCAGGACCACGTCCGGACGCAACTGCGGCACCAGGTCCACCGCCTGCCGGCCATCGGAGGCTTCGCCGACCACCTCGATGCCATCATCCAGCGCCAGCAGCGAGCGGATGCCCTGGCGAACCAGGGTCTGGTCGTCGACCAGGCAGACTCGGATCATGCAATACCTCCAGCGGTAAGGGGTTCGGGACTACGATCCAGAACCAGCAGTTCATGGATGCCGACCGGCAATTGCAGGCTCAGCCTGAAGCCAGCGCCGGCACGCGATTCAATGGTCATGTTGCCACCCTGCAGGCGCAGGCGCTCACGCATGCCACGCAGTCCATTGCCGACCACCACGGTGTCGGCGCCGCGGCCGTCGTCGTGGGCGTCAATCACAATGCGCGAGG
>JBDSUI010000113.1:0-8677 GCA_039927795.1 Pseudoxanthomonas sp. | reverse complement strand
GGAATAGCCACGGCCTTGGCCGCTTCCAGAACGCGATCCAGGTCGCCCCAGGTCACCTCGCCATCGCGGATCGGCACAATGCCAGGCGAGTTCTTGCACTGCACGTGCGCACCGGAAATCGAGGCGTAGACCGAACGGATCTCGCAGCCCGCCATCAGCTCGGCCTCTTCCACCGCGCGCTGTATGGACTGCACAGTCGATTCGATGTCGACCACGACCCCGCGCTTGAGACCGCGCGATTCATGCGAGCCGATGCCGATCACTTCGATGGGATTGCCGGGCGAGTATTCGCCGACCAGCGCGGTAACCTTGGAGGTGCCGATGTCGAGACCGACGATCAGCGATTTGTCGCCCTTTCTGTTCATGTATTGGCCTGCTGCAAAACTTGCATCGTTTTCCTGTAGATCGTCGCTGCCATCCGTGGCGTCATCCTGCTGGCTTCGGCCATTCCGGCCCGACCCTCCATGGCCGTGCGCTCGTCGGCCGTGGCAGACGCCTGCACGGCGTCCGCTTGCTCGCCGCCGCTCGCCCAGCTGAGCGCAAAACCATTGGTGTAGCGAAGGTCGGCGCGCTGCAAGTGCAATGCGTTGCGCGCAAGCAGTTGCGGCAGCATCCGTGCGAACCGGTCCAGCCGCGGGCGCGCATCGGCACGCCCGACCACGACCTGGGTGCCGTTGCTCAAGGCCAGCGACCAGCTGCCACGACGGTCCATGGCCAAGCTGTCGACCTTCAATCCGATTGCCGCGAACAGTTCGCGCGATTCGTTGTAAAGCGCCACCACTTCCCTGACCTGCGTATCGGGCCCGCCCAGCTGCGGCAGTGTTTCCAGTGCCAGGCCTTTGGGAATGGGAAACAGACGGCCGTGCTCGGAGAGCAGGCGGTCACGGCCCCAGCGTGCAAATGGTTTGTGTTCCACCACTTCCACTTCAATCACGTCCGGCCAGCGCTTGCGTACTTCGGCGCGTTCCACCCAGGGCAGCTTTTCCACGTCGTCCTGGGCGGCCTGCAGGCGCACGGCAAAGAAGCCGGGCTGGGCATGGGGCAGCACCACGGCGCGCAGTTGCTGGGCATCGACACGCTTGAACTCGCCTTGCACGCGCAGCTTGGTCAGCGGCCAGCGCTCGGCGCCGATCCAGCCGTTCATCACCGCGACCACCGGCAACACGACCAGCGCGATGGCCAGCAACCAGGTGAAGATGCGCAGCACGGCATTCATCAAGCGGCGACCTCCGGCAGCGTCGTTTCCAGGATGCGCCAGCACAGTGCCTGGAAATCAATGCCGGCCTGCCTGGCGGCTTTTGGCACCAGTGAGTGGCTGGTCATGCCCGGTGCGGTGTTGACTTCAAGCAGGTAGAAGTGGCCGCTGTCGCGATCACGCATGATGTCGACGCGGCCCCAGCCACTGCAGCCTGCGGTCTTGAATGCCTCGACGGCGATACGACCGATTTCGTCTTCCTCCGCGCCTTCCAGACCGGGGCACAGGTATTGAGTGTCGTCGGCAACGTACTTGGCGTGGTAGTCGTACCACAGGCCCTTGGGCACGATGCGGATTGAAGGCAGGGCAACGCCATTCAATACCGGCACCGTAAGCTCGTCGCCAATCACCATCTGCTCCATCAGCAGCTCGCCCGGATAGCGCGCCGCCAGGTCCAGCGCCGACTGCAGGTCGGCTTCGGCGACCACGCGCGAGATGCCAACACTGGAACCTTCACTGGACGGCTTGACGATAAGCGGCAGGCCGATGGCCTGTGCAGCGGCGTGCGTATCATCGCCTTTCGCCAGCCGGCGATAGGCCGGGGTGGGCAGGCCCACCGAAAGCCACACCTGCTTGCAGCGGATCTTGTCGAGCGCCAGCGCAGAACCCAGTACGCCGGAACCGGTATAGGGAACGCCGAGTGCTTCCAGCAGGCCTTGCAGCACGCCGTTCTCGCCTTCGCCGCCGTGCAGGATGTTGAACACCCGGTCAAAGCGGTCCTGCGCCAGGGCTTCGATCAGCGCCGGCACACCGTCGACCGCGCTTGCGTCCACGCCGCGCGCCAGTAGTGCTTCAAGCACGTTGCGGCCTGAATCCAGCGACACTTCGCGCTCGCTGGAGGTGCCGCCAAAGAGCACGGCGACCCGCCCGAAAGCCTTGGGATCGGTGACAGACGGCGCGGGGATGGCAGGCGCGCTCATTCAGAACTCCTTTCTGCAAAACCCTGCGTGGCCAGCTCCTGGGCGATGTGGCCGATGTCACCGGCGCCCATCAACAGCAACAGGTCGCCGTCCTGCAGCACGTCAGGCAGCACGCCGGCGAGTTCGGAGACCTGGCTGACCACGACCGGCTCGTTGCGGCCGCGCGCACGAATCGCGCGCGCCAGTGATTTGGCATCGGCACCCGCGATGGGTGCCTCACCGGCGGGGTAGACCTCGCTCAATACCAGCGCATCGACTTCCGAAAGCACCGCGGCAAACGCGTCGAACTGGTCACGCGTACGGCTGTAGCGATGCGGCTGGAAAGCCACGACCAGACGCTTGTCCGGCCAGCCACCGCGGGCAGCGGCAAACACCGCCGCCAGCTCGCGTGGGTGATGGCCATAATCATCAACCAGCTGCACGCGCGCGCCACTGGGCGTGGTGATCTCGCCCAGATCGTTGAAACGCCGGCCAATGCCGGAGAATTTTTCCAGTGCGTTGGCGATGTCCTGTGGGGCTACGCCCAGCTGCCAGCCGATGGCGGCGGCGGCCAGCGCGTTCTGCACGTTGTGGCGTCCCGGCAGTGCAAGCGTCACCTGCACCTGCGTGTCTTCGGGCAGGCGTAGGGTGAAGTGCATGCGCCCTGCCTGCTGGGTGACGTCCTCGGCGCGCACGTCGGCGTTCTCGGCGAAGCCGTAGCTCATCACATGGCGCGGCGTATCGGCGGCCAACGCGGCCACTTCCGGATCATCGATGCACAGCACCGCCAACCCGTAGAACGGCAGGCGCTGCAGGAATTCGGCGAAGGCGGCCTGGACCTTGGTGAAGTCGTTGTCGTAGTTTTCCAGATGATCCGAATCGATATTGGTGATCACCGCCATCAGCGGGTTCAGGCGCAGGAAGCTGCCGTCGCTCTCATCGGCTTCAGCCACCAGCCACTGGCCGTCGCCAAGTTTTGCATTGGCACCGGCGGCGAGCAGCTGACCGCCAATGACGAAGGTCGGATCCATGCCGCCCTCGCTCAGCACCGCGGCGGTAAGGCTGGTGGTGGTGGTCTTGCCGTGCGTGCCGGCCACCGCAATACCGCGACGGAAGCGCATCAACTCGGCCAGCATGGCCGCGCGCGGCACGATGGGAATGCGCTGCGAACGTGCTTCCATCAGTTCCGGGTTGTCGTGCTTGATGGCACTGGAGACCACCACGCAATCGGTGCCCAGCACGTTGGAAGCGTTGTGCCCGCGCATCACCCGCACGCCCAGCGACGCCAGCCGGCGGGTGGCCGCATTGTCGGCATTGTCGGAACCAGAGACTTCATAGCCCAGCGTGCACAACACTTCGGCAATGCCACTCATGCCCGAGCCGCCGATGCCGACGAAGTGCACGCGGCGGAAGACCTCGGCCAGGTTTCCGGTGTTCTGCAGGCGGCGTTCGCGTGCGGCGGCCATCATCATGCGGCGCGTTCCAGTAGTGATTCTTCAAGGATGATGTCGGCGATACGCTCGGCGGCATCGGGTTTGGCCAGGTCGCGCGCGGCTTCGGCCATCGCCAGGCGACGGGCCGGATCAACTGCCAGCTCAGCCAGCACTTGCTGCAAACGTTTGGCCAGCTGGTCGTCCTGCCTGAGCAGCAAGGCGGCACCGTGCTCGACCAGGTACATCGCGTTCTTGGTCTGGTGGTCGTCGACTGCGGCGGCGAACGGCACCAGCACGCTGCCGATTCCCACCGCGCAAAGTTCGGCCAGCGTGGAAGCCCCGGCCCGGCACACGACCAGGTCGGCCCACGAATAGGCTTGCGCCATGTCGGCAATGAAGCTTTCGACGCTGGCCTGGACCCCGGCCTCGGCATACGCGCGCACGGCTTCATCGCGCATCTTTTCGCCACATTGGTGGCGCACGTCGATCTGCAATCCCGAAAGCGCAGCCAGTGCCTGTGGCAGCGCGTTATTGAGCACGCGCGCACCCTGGCTTCCACCCAGCACCAGCAGTTTCAGGTGCCGCGTGGGCACCGCGTAACGTTGCGCCGGCAGCGGCAGCGTGGCGATCTCGTTGCGCACCGGATTGCCTACGGCTTCCTCGCGTGTCGGGAAGCTGCCCGGGAACCCGGTCAGGATGCGGCGCGCGAATTTCGCCAGCACGCGATTGGTGAAACCGGGCGCACGATTCTGCTCGTGCACCAGCAGCGGCCGGCCCTGCAGGCGTGCGGCCATGCCACCGGGTCCGGCCGCGAAGCCGCCGAAACTCACCACGGCACGTGGCGCACGCTGGCGCAGCACGAGCGCTGCGCTGCGCACCGCCCTGAGCACGCGCAAGGGCACGCCCAGCATGGCCAACCCACCTTTGCCGCGCACGCCGGAGATGGCGATGGTGTCCAGCGGAATGTCGTGTTGTGGAACCAGCCGGGTTTCCATTGCCCCGTTGGCACCCAGCCAGGTCACCGGCACGCCGCGCGCGCGCAGCACCTTGGCCACGGCCAGCGCGGGAAAGATATGCCCGCCTGTGCCGCCGGCAAGAATCATCACCGGCGCCTTGTCGTCGGCGTGGCGCGCGTTCCCGGGCGCGTCGGTGCGGGCGCTCATGCAAGCCTCCCGAAGGTCGGTTCAACTCTGGCGTTCAAGCGGCTGGTACCGCGCTGCGTGTTTGGTGCAAGCTCACCCTGCCCGGCATCAGGCAGGTCGTGGGTCGGTAGCGTCTCTCCACGCAGCAGGGCCACCTGGCGTTGGGTGCGCTCCAGTTCGTAGGACACGCGCAACATCAGGCCGACTGCTACGCAGGTCATCATCACGCTGGAGCCGCCAGAGGAAATCAACGGCAGGGTCAGCCCCTTGGTGGGCAGCATGCCGAGATTGACGCCGATCGAAACAAAGGCCTGCAGGCTGATCCACAGCGACACACCGAATGCGCAATAGCCGGCGAAATGGCGGCGAATTTCCACACAGCGGTAGCCGATCCAGAAACCGCGACCGACCAGCAAGGCGTATAGCCCGACCACCAGACATACGCCGGCGAAGCCCAGCTCTTCGCCGATGATCGAGAAAATGAAATCGGTATGCGCCTCGGGCAAGTAATTGAGCTTCTGCACCGAGCCACCCAGGCCCACGCCGGTCCATTCGCCGCGTCCGACCGCCATCAAGGCGTTGGACAACTGGTAGCCCGAGCCAAGCTGGTCTTTCCACGGATCGACGAACGAAGTGATGCGGCGCATGCGATAGGGTTCAATGATCGCGATGGCCACCAGCGCCGGCAGCAGGATCAGGACAGGTGCGGACATGCGCGGCAGGTTTACCCCGCCCAGGATCAGCATGCCGGCGGTGATCGCCAGCAGCAGCGTCGACGAACCGAAGTCAGGCTGCAGCAGCAACAACGCCACCAGCACGATGGCCACGCCCAGCGGCTTCAGCATCGCAGGCCAGGTGGCGTTGACCTCATCGCGGAAGCGCACCAGGTAGCTGGCCAGCCAGACGATATAAAGCACCTTGACCGCCTCGACGCTCTGGAAGCGTACGAATCCCAGGTTGATCCAGCGCCTTGCACCGTTGACGTTGACGCCGATGCCCGGCAGGAACACCACCAGCAACAGCGCCACGCAACCGAGCAGCAGAACCTGGTTGTAGCGTTCCAGCGTTTTCAGTTCCAGGCGCATCACCGCCCAGGCCAGGGCAATGCCCAAAGCCAGGAACAGCACGTGCCGGGACAGGTAATGGAAGGGGTCGCTGGTCATGGCGATCGAGGCCGAACCGACCATCACCACACCCAGTCCTGCCAGCGCCAGCGCGGCGGCCAGCAGCCACGGGTCGTAGCGACCACCAATGGCCTCTGCGCGCGTTGCCTGGCTGGGCGCGTCATTCATCAGCGCACCTTCAACGTGGCCAGGCCAACCAGCACCAGCACTACCGAGATGATCCAGAAGCGCACGATCACTCGCGGCTCGGGCCAGCCCTTGAGTTCAAAATGGTGGTGGATGGGCGCCATGCGGAATACGCGCTTGCCGGTCAGCTTGAACGAGGCCACCTGGATCATTACCGACAGCGTCTCGATCACGAAGATGCCGCCCATGATCACCAGCACCAGTTCCTGGCGCACGATGACCGCCACCGTGCCCAGTACCGCGCCCAGCGCCAGCGCACCGATGTCGCCCATGAAGACCATGGCCGGGTAAGTGTTGAACCACAGGAAGCCAAGCCCGGCACCCGCAATGGCTGCGCAGATGATCACCAGCTCGCCGGCGCCCGGCACCTGCGGAATCTGCAGGTAGGCCGAGAACACCGCGTTACCCGACGCATAGGCGAATACGCCCAGCGCGCAGGACACCAGCACGGTCGGCATGATCGCCAGTCCGTCCAGACCATCGGTCAGATTGACCGCATTGGAGAAGCCAACGATCCAGAAATAGGCGATGGCAATGAAACTGACGCCGGCCAGTGGCAAGGCCACGCTCTTGATCATGGGGATATAGAACGTGGTCGAGGCCGGCACCGACGGATCGGCCGTCATCCACAGGAAGATGCCCGCGGCCAATCCGAAGACCGATTGCAGCAGGTACTTCCAGCGCGACTTCAGCCCATTGGGATCGCGGCGCACGATCTTGATCCAGTCGTCGTACCAGCCAATCGCGCCAAAGGCCAGCATTACCGCCAGCACCACCCACACGTAGCGGTTGCGCAGGTCACCCCATAGCAACACTGACAGCAGCACCGTCATCAGGATCAGCGCGCCGCCCATCGTCGGCGTGCCGGCCTTGGTGAAATGGGTCTGCGGACCGTCGCTGCGGATCGGCTGGCCACCCTTGAACTGCCCCAGCCGGCGGATCACCGCCGGGCCCAGCCACAGTGACAGGAACAGCGAGGTCAGCGCGGCCAGGATGCCGCGGAAGGTCAGGTAGCCGAACAAGCCGAACAGGCTCTCCAGCTGCTGCAACCAGCGTGTCAATTCAAGCAGCATGCGATGCGCCCTCCCCGTTGGACAGCAGCCCGCTGACGATGCGGTCCATGGCACTTCCCCTGGATCCCTTGACCAGCAAACGCAGCGACTCTGGCTGGACCGCCGCACTCAGATCCGCGCGCAGCGCCTCAAGCAGCGAGACATGCGTTTCAAAACTGCGCGCGCCTTCGCCGAAGCCCTGCGCGGCAGCGGCGCTCAGCGGACCCAGCGTGTAGAGGCGGCGGATGCCCGCAGATTTGGCGCGTCGGCCTGCGTCGGCATGCTGCGCTTCAGCGTCCGCGCCAAGTTCACGCATGTCGCCCAGTGCCAGCCACGCCTCGCCACCGGCTGTAGCCAGGGTATCGATGGCCGCAGCCAGCGACGCGGGATTGGCGTTGTAGCTGTCATCCACCAGCACCGCGCCGTTGGCCAGTGTGCGTGCCAGCTGGCGCCCCGGCACGGGCTTGCAGGCGGCGAGGCCGTGCCCGATGGTCGCCAGCGAGACCCCGCATGCCAGCGCCAGCGAGGTCGCGGCCAGCGCATTGAGCACGTTGTGGCGTCCGGCCAGCGGCAGGCTTGCGGCAATCTCGCCCTGCGGCGTGGACAGGATGAACTGCGAGCCCTGCGCGTCGCTGCGCAGGTCACGGGCGGTGACATCGGCGCTGGCTTCCAGACCGAAGCGGAGGATGCGCCGGCCGGCGGCCAGCCCGGCGAAGTATTCGGCGAAGGCGTCGTCGGCGTTGATCACCGCCACGCCATCGGCAGGCAGCGCGGTGTAGATCGCGCCCTTGGTCTCGGCCACGCCCATCAGGTTTCCCAGGCGCTCCAGATGGGCGCAGGCCACGTTGTTAACCAGCGCGACATGCGGGGTGACGATGCCGGTGAGGTAGGCGATGTCGCCCGGCTTGCCGGCACCCATTTCATAGATCGCGAAATCGGCCTCGTCGGGCGCATCGATGAGGGCCAGCGGCAAACCAATCTCGTTGTTGCGGTTGCCCGGATTGGCATAGCTGCTGCCGGCTTCCTGCAGGATCGACTGGGTCAGCGACTTGACACTGGTCTTGCCGTTGCTGCCGGTGATGGCGACCACGCGTGCGTCGCGGTCACGCTGCAGGCTGGAAGCGATGCTGGCCAGAGCCAGCTGGGTGTCGGCGACCACGATCTGGGGCAGTTCGACCGCCACCAGATGATCGACCAGCAAGGCACCGGCGTGGCGCATGGCCGCGTCATAGGCAAAGTCATGGCCGTCAAAGCGCTCGCCGCGCAGGGCGACATACAGGCTGCCCGGCATCAAGGCGCGCGTATCGTTGGCCAGTGTGTCGACCAGCACGTCTTCCCCATGCAGCTCGCCACCGGCCCAGTGGGCAAGCAACGACAATGGCAGGCGCTTCATGCGGCCATCTCCAGGCACTGGCGCGCAACGGCAGTGTCGTCGAAGGGGTGCTTGACCCCGTCGATTTCCTGGTAAGGCTCGTGTCCCTTGCCGGCGACCAACACGATGTCGTTCGGGCCGGCCTCACCAATTGCACGGGCGATGGCCTGGGCGCGGTCGCGCTGCACAGTCACCGCATCGGGCGCCGAGAAAC
>JBDSUI010000112.1:0-8140 GCA_039927795.1 Pseudoxanthomonas sp. | reverse complement strand
GTATGGGTGCAATCCGTCCTGTGGAGAGCCTGTCAAAACATCCGTTCGTGGTGAGCCTGTCAAAGATCCCGTTCGTGGTGAGCCTGTCAAAGATCCCGTTCGTGGTGAGCCTGTCAAAGATCCCGTTCGTGGTGAGCCTGTCGAACCACGCTGTCGGTGGGGCAATCCAGCAACGTGCAGTTTCAGCTCTTCGCAGAAAGCGTGGTTCGACCAGCTCACCACGAACGGGTGTTGAAGCGATCCGCGCTGTGGTGAGCCTTTCAAGAAATCCGTTCGTGGTGAGCCTGTCGAAGATTCCGTTCGTGGTGAGCCTGTCGAGCCACGATGTCGGTGGGGCAATCCAGCAACGTGCAGTTTCAGCTCTTCGCGAAGAGCGTGGTTCGACAGGCTCACTACGAACGGGGATTGAAGCGATGCGTTCTGTGGTCAGCCTGTCGAACCACGCGCTTGGCCAATTTTCGGAGTGGCAATGAGACCTTTCTGGGTATATATGCTTCGCTGCGCGGATGGTTCGTACTACACGGGACATACCGATGATCTGGAGAGGCGCGTCAGCCAGCACCAAGCGGGGGAAGATCCTGGGTGTTATACCTTCAGCCGGCGCCCGCTGGCCTTGGTCTGGACGCAGGATTTTCCAAGCCGTATTGAGGCGCTCGCATCGGAATTGCAGCTCAAGCGCTGGAGTAGAGCGAAGAAAGAAGCGCTGATAGCCGGTGACTGGAAGCGGATAAGTGAGCTGGCAAGTGGCGGTAGCGAGCGTGCCTCATCGCCGAAGTACGAAGTCGATGGCGAAGAGCGTGGTTCGACAGGCTCACCACCGACGGATATCTCGACAGGCTCACCACCGACGGATATCTCGACAGGCTCACCACCGACGGATATCCCGACAGGCTCACCACCGACGGATATCCCGACAGGCTCACCACCGACGGATATCTCGACAGGCTCACCACCGACGGATTTATCGACAGGCTCACCACGAACGGATCTTTCGACAGGCTCACCACGAAGAGATGCTTCGACAGGCCCTGCAGGAACGGGTGGCGCCAATGATGCCTCCAGTGAAACAGATCTGGCCTGGATGCAGCATGCATTGCGCCTGGCAGACCGCGCCGAGCGCGAGGAAGACGAGGTTCCGGTCGGTGCGGTGCTGGTCAGCAAGGACGGCGATATTCTGGGCGAAGGCTGGAACCGCAACCTGTCCGAGCACGACCCCAGCGCACATGCGGAAATCGTGGCGATGCGCCAGGCCGGACGCACGCTTGGCAATCATCGTCTGCTCGGCAGCACTTTGTACGTGACCCTGGAGCCTTGCGCGATGTGCGCCATGGCCTTGGTGCATGCGCGGGTGGCGCGGCTGGTCTACGCCGCCGCCGACCCCAAGACCGGTGCTTGCGGCGGCGTGTTCGACCTGCTCGGCGATCGGCGCCACAACCATCGCGTGGAGGTCAGTGGCGGAATGTGCGCGGAAGAGGCCAGCCGGCGTCTGAGCAATTATTTCCGGGCCAAGCGCGGCAAGCCCTTGCTGGACTGAGCGTTACTGCAACTGAAACAGCAAGCAGACTCCACGATGATCTGGGGTGCGACCAGCGCTTGGCCAGTTTCGCGCAGAAAAACATTGGAGACTTTACGCGCGGGCGCGCACGGGTCACCTATTGGCCTTTGGTGATATGCCGGTGATCCATTTCCTCGTTCACTGCCTTGACCGCCAGGGTTGATTCACGTGCAAGCAGCAGGCTGGCCGCGAACATCGCCAGCACGCCGGTTGCCGCCAGCAGCGTGGGCGCCACGCCCAGGCGAAAGGCCAGCAGATTGTCCGCTGCCACTGCCAGACTGGTGCCCACGAACAGGCTGATGGCGATGTAGAGCAGTTGCCCGGCGCGCAGGATGATCAGGCTGCGTCGGCGTTGCAAGGCGATGCGTTGTTCGTACAGTGCGCGCTGCAGTGGATCTTCCAGGCCCGGCAACTCCTTCAGCAGCCAGCGCGCGCGGTCAATGATCCGGGACAGGCGATTATTGGCTGACAGCAGCAGCGATGCGGTAGCGGTCAGGAAGAAGGCGGGCGCCAGCATTGCGGTGAGCGTGGCGTAGTGCGCGTACTGATCTACGTTCTGTGGCATGACCTGCACTCTGGGATGGCTGCGTTATGATGCGGCACAATGCGATCTTTCCGCAAAACCCGCTCGCCACTGGCGCAGCGCAGCCCCAAGGATCAAGCCCCGCGCATGCCAGCCAACAATCAAAACAGTGACCGTCTGATCTGGATCGATCTTGAAATGACCGGGCTTGATACCGACAACGACTCGATCATCGAAATCGCCACGGTAGTGACCGATTCGCAGTTGAATGTGCTGGCCGAAGGACCTGAGTTTGCCATCACCCATCCGCTTGCCGTGCTTGAGGCCATGGACGACTGGAATCGCGCGCAGCACACGCGCTCGGGCTTGTGGAGGCGCGTGATCGAAAGCACGGTGACGCTGGGACAGGCCGAGGCGCAGACGGTGTCGTTCCTGGCCGAATGGCTTCCGGCCAATGCCTCGCCGATGTGTGGCAATTCGATATGCCAGGACCGGCGTTTCCTGCACCGCCAGATGCCACGCCTTGAGAAATACTTCCACTATCGAAACCTCGACGTCAGCACGCTGAAAGAGCTTGCGCGGCGCTGGGCGCCGAAGGTGCTGGAAGGCGTGCACAAGCAATCTGCACATACCGCGATGAGCGACGTGCGCGATTCCATTGACGAGCTGCGGCACTACCGCAAGCACCTGGCCGAGCTCGCAGGCGGTCAGTAAGCCGGGGCGGCCCCTGCGGGCCAGCTGCACCAGTACCGCTGCACCAGTACAGCTGCATCAGGAAGCCTGCCCCTTATCCAGGATTGGCGCTTGGTTGGTAGTTGCTGCTGTCCAGGCCGGCATCGTCGCCAGCGGCAGCTTGATCCTGCGCGACCAGCTTGTACTGCGATTGCGGGGTTGCGGCCGTGTTCTCGTCAACCACCTGGTGGTAAACCCGCACGTCACGTTGTGGGAACGGAATGCTTACGCCAACGCGATCGAACGCCTTCTTGATGCGTTCGGTAATGTCACACTTGGTCGCGAAATAGTCCGCATTGCCTACATGGCATCGGATCCCCAGGTTCACCGCATTGTCTCCCAGCCCGTACACCAGCACATCCGCAGCGGGCTCGGCCAGTATGCGTTTGTCTGCATGCATGACGTCCAGCGCTGCCGCGCGCGCGGTATCGATGTCGTCCTTGTAATCGATGCCGATCACCAGTTCGATCCGGCGCATCGTGTCGGGCGTGCGGTTGATGATCGAATCGGTGGTAATCAGGCTGTTGGGCAACACGATGGTCTGGTTGTCGGCCCCGCGCAGCCGGGTCTGGAAGATGCTTATCGATTCGACCTTGCCGGTTTCCCCAGCAATGGTGACTACGTCACCGACCCGGAAGGGCTTCAGTGAAACCAGCATGACCCCGGCCGCCACGTTGGACAGCGAATCCTTCAGGGCCAGGCCAATCGCCAGGCCGGCGGCACCCAGCACCGCGATGAGCGAGGTCGGGGCGACATCGAAAACCGCTTGCAGGATCGCAAGTACCAGGGTCACCAGCAGGATCACGTAGAAGACCTTGCCAAGGAAGATCGTCGCGGTAGGCTCGACGTGCGCACGGTGCATCGCCCGCCTGACAAAGTCGGCCAGCCATTTGGCGATGCGGATGCCGATCACCAGCACCAGCATTGCCAGCAGCAGTTTCAGGCTCCAGTGCAAGGCCAGCGCCGTCCACGAACCTTCGTCCAGGCGCAACAGGGAGATGATTCGTTCTTCCATCGTGTCCTCCATAGCGCAACGCCCCGCTTGGCGGGGCGTTGCGGATTTCGTTTCTGGTACGCAGCTTAGCCGCGGCCGCGTTACAGAACCGTCATTCAGCCGCCCGCAGTTTGGCCAGCCGCAGCCAGGTATCGACCACGGTATCGGGATTCAGCGAGACCGACTCGATGCCTTCCTGCATCAGCCATTCGGCCAGATCCGGGTGGTCAGACGGACCTTGCCCGCAAATGCCGATGTACTTGCCTTTGGCCTTGGCCGCCTTGATCGCCATCGACAGCAGCTTCTTCACCGCCGGGTCGCGCTCGTCAAACAAATGCGCCACGACGCTGGAATCACGGTCCAGGCCCAGGGTGAGCTGGGTCAGGTCGTTGGAGCCAATGGAGAAGCCATCGAAGATCTCCAGGAACTCGTCAGCCAGCAACGCGTTCGAAGGTACTTCGCACATCATGATGATCTTCAGCCCCGGCCGGCCTTCCGAAGCGCCATCGCCACGACGCAGGCCGTGCTTGGCCAGCACCTCGATCACCTTGCGGCCCTCATCCAGCGTGCGCACGAACGGGATCATCACCCACAGGTTGTCCAGGCCCATGTCGTTGCGCACCTTGCGCACTGCCTTGCATTCCAGCGCGAACGCCGGCTCGAAGGACGGGTCGACGTAACGGCTGGCGCCGCGGAAGCCGATCATCGGATTCTCTTCGTGCGGCTCGTAATTGCTGCCGCCGATCAGGTTCGCGTATTCGTTGGACTTGAAATCCGACAGGCGCACGATCACCGGGTTCGGTGCCACCGACGCAGTGATGGTCGCAATGCCTTCAGCCAGGCGCTCCACATAGAAGCTCACCGGGTCGGCGTAGCCTGCGGTCTTGGCGTCAATCTTGCGCTTGGTCTCCGCGTCCTGGCGGTCGTATTCCAGCAGCGCATTGGGATGCACGCCGATATGGCTGGCAATGATCATCTCCAGGCGTGCCAGGCCGATGCCGGCGTTGGGCAACTGGCCGAAGTCGAATGCACGTTCCGGGTTGGCCACGTTCATCATGATCTTCAGCGGTGCCGGCGGCATGTCGGCCAGGTCGGTGGTGATGCGCTCGAAGGGCAGGGCGGTACCGTAGATGAAGCCGGTGTCGCCTTCGGCGCAACTGATGGTGATCTCGCGCCCGTCCTCGATATGGTCCAGCGCATTGCCGGTGCCAACCACGGCCGGCACACCCAGCTCACGCGCGATGATGGCCGCGTGGCAGGTGCGTCCACCGCGATTGGTGACGATGGCCGACGCACGTTTCATCACCGGCTCCCAATCGGGGTCGGTCATGTCGGCCACCAGCACGTCGCCGGGCTGCACGCGGCTCATATCGGCCAGGCTGCGCACCACGCGGGCCACGCCGCTGCCGATCTTCTGGCCAATGGCGCGACCTTCGGCGATCACTTCGCCGCGTTCCTGCAGGTGATAACGCTCGATCTGGGTCGCCTTGCCGCGCGATTTCACCGTTTCCGGGCGCGCCTGCACGATGTAGAGCTTGCCGCTGACCCCGTCCTTGGCCCATTCAATGTCCATCGGACGGCCGTAATGCTTCTCGATGGTCAGCGCCTGGATGGAGAGTTCCTGCACGTCTTCATCGGAAATGGAGAACCGGTTGCACAGCTCGGCAGGGGTGTCCTCGACCCGCACGCGTTCGCCCGGCTGGTCGGAATACACCATCCGCAACAGCTTGCTGCCCAGCGAGCGGCGCAGGATCGCCGGCTTGCCCTGCAGCAGGGTGGGCTTGTAAACGTAGAACTCATCCGGATTGACCGCGCCCTGCACGACCATTTCGCCCAGACCCAGGCTGGAGGTCACGAACACGACATCGCGGAAGCCCGATTCGGTGTCCAGGGTGAACAGCACGCCCGAAGCACCGACATCCGAACGCACCATCAACTGCACGCCCGCCGACAGGAACACGTCCTCGTGCTTGAAGCCGTGGTGCACGCGGTAGGCAATAGCGCGATCGTTATAAAGACTGGCGAAGACTTCCTTGACCTTCACCACCACGTCGTCAGCGCCGGTGACATTGAGGAAAGTTTCCTGCTGGCCGGCAAAGCTGGCATCAGGCAGGTCTTCGGCGGTGGCCGAAGAACGTACGGCCACTGCGACCTCGCCACCGCCGTTGTCAGCGGATAGCTGCGCGTAGGCACTGCGGATGTCGGCGTCAAGCTGTGGCTGCAGGGGTGCATCAATGACCCAGCCGCGGATCTCCTTGCCGGCTACGGTCAGCGCATCCACATCTTCAACATCCAGCGTGGCCAGCTTGTCGAAGATGCGCTTGGACAGATCGTTGTGGGCGATGAAGTCCTTGAAGGCCTCCGAAGTCGTCGCATAGCCGCCCGGAACCGACACGCCCAGGCTGGCCAGCTGGCCAATCATCTCGCCCAGCGAGGAATTCTTGCCGCCAACGCGTGCCAGGTCGGCCAAACGCAGGTCGTGCAGCCACAGGATGTTCTGAGTCAAACTGTTCTGGTTCAAGCGCAACGCTCCAAAGCGGCCGTGTGCGCCTCGCCTGAGACTGTCGGCGAGGGCCGCGTCCATGGGAAGAATCGCTATGATGCGGTGCAAGAGAAATCCAGACAAGCTTGATTTGCTCTCGCTTTCATGGTGAACCAGGGGGGTTGTGCAGATGTCGAACGTAAGACCGGTGTTTTATGTGTCCGATGGGACCGGTATCACGGTGGAAACCATTGGCCACAGCCTGCTGACCCAGTTTTCCGGGTTCAGTTTCGTCACCGACCGTATTTCCTTCGTCGACGACCTGTCCAAGGCCAGGGAGGCCGCACAGCGCATCCAGGCCGCAGGCGTGCGCCATGAGGCCCGGCCCATCGTGATCCATTCCAACGTCGACCCTGCGATCAGCCAGGTGCTGGCCGAAAGTGGGGCGCTGATGCTGGACGTGTTCGCGCCCTTCATCCAGCCCATGGAGCATGAACTGGGGGCGTTGCGCGAGTCGCGCGTCGGCCAGGCCCACGGCATGGTGAATTTCGAGGCCTATCACCGCCGCATCAACGCCATGAACTATGCGCTGACCCATGACGACGGCATTGCCATCAACTACGACGAGGCCGACCTCATCCTGGTCGCCGTGTCGCGTGCCGGCAAGACGCCCACCTGCGTCTACCTGGCGCTGCAGTACGGCATTCGCGCGGGCAACTACCCGCTGACCGACGAGGATCTGGAAAGTGACCGCCTGCCGCTGCGCCTGCGCCCGCACCGGCGCAAGCTGTTCGGCCTGACCATTGATCCGGAGCGCCTGCAGCAGATCCGCCAGGAGCGCCGGCCAAATTCCACCTACGCCAATCTTGAAACCTGCCGCAGGGAAGTGGCGGCCGCCGAGCGCATGTTCCAGATGGAACGCATTCCCACGCTGAGCACCACCCATACCTCCATCGAGGAAATCTCAAGCAAGGTGATGTCCACGCTGGGCTTGCAGCGGGAAATGTTCTAGACGCGAGTGGGTGTGGCCCGGCACGCAGGGCTTGCAGCCTGCAACACCTGCGCAGAAGGCCCAAATTAGGCGGTAAAACACGATCCGTCAATGCTGCCGCAATAGCGAATCAGCGTGTAGGATCAGGCCATGCCCCACGCCATTTCCCGCACTGCAAACATTCCCAAACTCAACCGTTTCGGTTGGCTCATGGCGATCTATGCCGAGAACCACGCACGGCTGTCGCGCTTGTTCGCGCCTGCCAACCTGGTCGAGGGCCGTTATGTCTCCAGCATCGGCGACGGCCTGGATCTTTTTCTGGATGTGATCCAGACCCACCGGTACACGGTGGAGCTGCGCATGACCTACGGCCTGCGCGATCCGCAGACCGGAGAGCCCGATCCTTCCGCCTTCCTGCGCCTGTATCGCGATGCGCGGCAGGTCGAGGCCACCCATTGCTATGTGGGCCGCCGCTGGCAGGATGCGATCGGCATGTATCCGCCGGCAGCGGAATTGATCAGCCATCGCATGCGCATGAACACCTTTCTGGGCAAGTGGCTGGAGTATCTGGCCGAACGCGGTCACGGCGTTGCGACGTTGCGCCGCTGCGATATTTCACAATCGGAAGTGGCTGTTTCTCCCTGAAAAAACGCAGGGAAACAGCGCTGTAGCGCAGTCCGAACAGCGTGAATCTGAAGCCTTCCGTTATTTCTTTCGAACACAGCGCTTGCGCGATGCGTAACCGCTAGATAGAATTCCGCCCCTTCCAGCCCGTGGGGCCATAGCTCAGCTGGGAGAGCGCCTGCATGGCATGCAGGAGGTCGGCGGTTCGATCCCGCCTGGCTCCACCAATATCCCGGCAT
>JBDSUI010000111.1:0-3725 GCA_039927795.1 Pseudoxanthomonas sp. | reverse complement strand
TCTGCGCTCACTTCTCGCTTCGATCCAGCAGCCACTGGGTCAGCAGCCCGACTGGACGGCCGGTGGCCATGCCGCGCTTGCCTTCGTCGTTGGCCACGCCGGCGATATCCAGGTGGGCCCAACGCTGATTCTCGGTGAAGCGCGCCAGGAAGCAGCCCGCGGTGATGGCGCCGGCCCAGCGCCCGCCGATGTTGTAGACGTCGGCGAAGGTGGAGTCGAGCTGGGTCTGGTATTCATCCCACAGCGGCAGGCGCCAGGCGCGGTCGAAGACCTGCTCGCCGGCGGCGACCAGTTCGTTGGCCAGGTCGTCGTGCTTGCTCATCAGGCCCGTGGCAAAACGACCCAGCGCAACCAGGCAGGCACCGGTCAAGGTGGCGACATCGAGCAAGGCTTCGGGTTCGAAACGCTGCGCGTACGTCAGTGCATCGCACAGGATCAGCCGACCTTCGGCGTCGGTGTTGCCCACTTCAATGGTCTTGCCGGCCATACTGGTGATGACGTCGGAGGGGCGATAGGCGTTGCCGTCAATCGCGTTTTCCACCGCAGGCACCACCACCACCACGTTCAGCGGCAGCTTCATCTTCACTGCAGCGACAAAGGTGCCGAGCACGTTGGCCGCGCCGCACATGTCGTACTTCATTTCCTCGATGCCGCCCTGGGTCTTCAGGTTGACGCCGCCGGTGTCGAAGGTAATGCCCTTGCCGACCAGGACATAAGGTTTGGCGTCGGCAGCGTCGGCGCCGGTCGCCCCATTCCACTTCAACACGATCAGGTGCGGACGATTGACCGAGCCGCGCGCCACTGCCAGCAGCGAACCCATGCCCAGCGTGTCCATCTGTTGCTCGTCGAGGATCTCCGCTTCGGCGCCCGCGTGCGCGGTCGCAAATTTCTGCGCCTGCTCGGCCAGGTAGGCGGGCGTGCAGATATTCGGCGGCAGGTTGCCCAGTTCGCGTGCAAAGGCCACGCCCTCGGCAATGGCTACGCCCTGCAGCAGCGCGGTTTGGTCATCGCCGCTGACCGACAGGGTGGCCAAGCCAGCGTCGTCGGTCTTTTTCTTGCCCAGCGTGGCGGTATAGCGGTAGCTGGCGTGGTCCGAGGCGATGACCGCCTGGCGGATGTTCCAGGCCGCGTCGCGGTCTTTCACTTGCAGTTCCGACAAGGTGAACAGCGCATTGGCCGAAGGGCCGACCTTCAGTGCGCGCGCCGCATCGCCTACCGCCTTCAGATACTGGGGCACGCCGAACTTGGCCACATCACCCAGGCCGACCACCAGTACGCGCGGCGCGGTGACGCCGGTCAGGTCGTGCAGCAGGGTGGTCTTGCCGGTCTTGCCGCCAATATCGCCGCGCTGGAGCAGTGCATTCAGCTGGCCGCCGCTGGCCGCATCCAGTGCGCGTCCGGCTGGGGTCAGGGTCTTGTCGCCATACGCGCCTACCACGATGCAGTCGAAGCCGGCCGTGGCCGGGGCGTCGTGGTTCAGGGTGAATTCCAGTGCCATTGAGCAGATTCCCAGATCAATTAGTGACTAGTTCCGTACAATCGCTGGTTCCCGGGCTGCGGCAAGACCGCGCAAAACCGCGAAAGCAGCCGTTGAATATGCGGCCAATCCCCAGCGAACGAACCCGAGATTGTAAACCAACCCCTCATGGCGAAGCTGGACCGTTACCTCTTCCGCGAATTCACCCAAAGCTTCCTGGCTACGCTGATCGTGTTGCTGGTGGTGAGTCTGGGCGGGGTGATGGCCGACCTGTTGGGCAATATCGCCGACGGCCGCATCCCGGCGACCATGCTGTTGTCGCAGATGGGATTGCAGTTGCTGAACTATTTCCCGGTGATCCTGCCGCTGGCGCTGATGCTGGGGCTGCTGCTGGCGTTTTCGCGGATGTACCGGGATTCGGAAATGCCGGTGCTCGCCTCGATCGGGGTCGGGCCGCGCCGGCTGCTGAAGCCGCTGCTGATGCTGGTGATTCCAGTCGTCTTGCTGGTCGGCGCCTTGTCGCTGTGGCTGGGGCCGTGGGCCGACCGCACCAGCGAGCGCATGATCGAGCATGCCAACCGCAGCCTGGTGGTGGCGGGTCTGGATGCGGGCAAGTTCACCATGCTGCCCAATGGCAGCGTCATCTACATTGGCGGGATTTCCGCCGACGGAACGCACTTGCAGAAGATTTTCGTGCAACGCCAGGAGGGTGATCGCCTGGACGTGGTGACGGCGCGCAAAGGCGAAATGTTCTTTGAAGGAACCCGTGACCGCTACATGCGGCTGCACGAGGGGTTCCGGGTGGAAGGCCCGCTTCACCGTGGCCGCGATTACAACCTGATGCGCTATGCAAGCAATGAATTCGCCTTGCCGGACCGCGCCGATGTGCGCGAGCAGACCGATCCCGAGCTGGTGCCCACGCTGGCGCTGTTCGGCGACAAGCGCGCCGAAGCGCAGGCCCAGTTGCATGCGCGGTTGACCCCGCCGCTGCTGGCGTTGGCCTTTGCGCTGATTGCGCTGCCGCTGTCCCGAAGCGCCCCGCGGCAGGCCCGCTACGGTCGCATCATGCTGGGATTCCTGGCCTATCTGGTAGGCACCAACCTGATGTTCATCGGTACCGATGCACTGGCCAAAGGCAAGCTGCCGGCCATGCTTGGACTGTGGTGGCTGAGCCTGCCGCTGCTGGCCCTGGGCGTGTGGCTGTACCTGCGTGATGGCCGCATGAAGCGCGCTGGCCTGAAGCCATGAGGCTGCGTCCGAACCTGCACGACCTTTACGTTGGCCGGGTCGTGCTGACCACGGTGCTGCTGGTCTGGTTGGTGCTGGTGGGGCTGGACGTGGTCAATGCCATTGCCTCCGAAGTCGGCAACGTGGGCAAGGGCAGCTACAGTTTCGGCCACGTCGTGGCCTATGTGGCTTACACGATTCCCCGCCGCGCCTACACCATGTTCCCTACCGCGGCTGTTATTGGCGCCTTGATGGGCCTGGGCCAGCTGGCCAACAGTTCGGAACTGATTGCGCTGCGTGCCATTGGCCTGTCGCGTCGCCGCCTGAGCCTGTCGGTGGCGATCACCCTGGCCCTGCTGACCGGGCTGATGGTGGTAGGCATGGAAACCGCCGGTACCTGGGGCCAGCAGCAGGCCGACAGCCTGAAGATTGCCGCCACCTCCGACAACCTGGCGCAGGCCAAGTATTCGGGCATCTGGGCGCGCGAAGGCAATACCTTCCTCAATGCCCAGAGCGGCGAAGAGCGTGTGGAAAACGGCGAGCAAAGGCTGCAGCTTCGCGATGTGCGCCTGTACGAGCTGACCGAGGACGGCAAACTGGCCTCGATTTCCCACGCTGCAACTGCCGAGCATTTCGAAGGCAACTGGGTATTGAAGAATGTGCTGCGGACTACTTTCCAGGCACGCTCGGTAAGCCAGGAGCAATTGCGGGAAATGCGTTGGGAATCCGAGCTTGAGCCAGCCGCCATTGCCGCCACCATCGCCCGCCCGCGCTACATGGCAGTCGGCGACCTGGCCAGCAGCATCGACTACCGCGTCCGCAACGGCCTGGACGCGCGCGAGTACGAGGATGTGTACTGGGGGCGCTGGTTCTATCCGCTGAACGTGCTGGCCTTGTGCCTGGCGGCGATTCCGTTTGCCTTTGGCAGCCTGCGCAGTGGCGGACTGGGCAAGCAGCTGTTCCTGGGCATCCTGTTCGCGCTGGGCTTCTGGCTGCTGCAACTGCAATTCAGTCGCCTGGC
>JBDSUI010000110.1:0-6776 GCA_039927795.1 Pseudoxanthomonas sp. | reverse complement strand
GCGCGAACATCACCGCGATCATCCCCAGCCCCATCAACCCGGCGATGAGCTCATACGAAGCGGTCCAGCCAATTTTTGCCGCCAGCACCAGGATCCAGGCATCGGTCAGCAACAGCGCGCTGCGATATCCCAGTTGGTAGGCCGAACTGAGCAGGGACAGCTCTTCGCCGTTGTCCGCGCTCTCGATGCGCCAGGCATCGATGACGATGTCCTGGGTGGCCGAAGCGAACGCGGCCACCAGCGCCAGCGCGGCAAAAGCCATCAATCCACCCTGCGGGGTCAGTACCGCCATGCTCAGCAGGCCGGCAGCGACCACCAACTGGGCCAGGATCATCCAGCCGCGACGATGGCCGAGCAGGCGTCCCAGCACCGGCACCTCGGTCTTGTCGATGATGGGCGCCCACAGGAACTTCATCGAGTACATGATCCCGACCCACGACAGGAAGCCGATCGCGGTCAGTTCAATGCCACCTTCGCGCAACCACAGGCCCATGGTGTTGCCGACCAGCATGAAAGGCAGGCCCGCAGAAAGGCCCAGCAACAGCATCACAATGACTTTGCGCTGGCGCAGGCTGCGCAGCACCTCACGCCAGCCGGGGCGTGCCGGCCTGGCGGCAACGGCCGTCAAATCGCGTAATCCACGATGAAAGGTGCGTGGTCGGAGTAGCGGGTTTCGGTATGGATGGAACAGGCCCGCAGCTTGTCGCGCAGCGACGGCGTAACTATCTGGTAGTCGATGCGCCACCCCACGTTGTTGGTGCGGGCCGCACCGCGATTGCTCCACCAGGTGTAGTCCTGGCCTTGCGGATGCAGCACGCGGTAGGCATCTACCCAGCCACTGCTTCCATCAGGCGTGCTGTCGACGCACATCTGGTTGAACCAGTCGCGTTCGGCCGGCAGGCAACCGGAGTTTTTCTGGTTCGAGGTCCAGTTCCTGATATCCAGGCGCGAACGCACGATGTTCCAGTCGCCGCACAGCACATAGTCCCGGCCACTGTTGCGCCATTGCTCCAGGATCGGCGCCAGCCACTCCATGACCTGGAACTTGTAACCCTGGCGCAGTTCACCGGACGACCCCGAGGGAATATAGAACGACACCACACTGAGGTTGCCGAAGCGCGCCTCCAGGTAGCGGCCTTCCTCGTCGAATTCCGGCCAGCCCAAGGCGGTGCGGATTTCGTCGGGTTCGCGCCGGGCGTAGATGGCCACGCCGCTGTAGCCCTTCCTGGTGCTGGCGTCGCGGAACCAGGCCTTGTAGCCCGGCGGCAGGAACTCGGGGCCGACCAGCTGGTGCTCCTGCGCCTTGGTTTCCTGCACGCACAGCACGTCAGCCTCCTGGGTGGCGAACCATTCGTAGAACCCCTTGCGGGCAGCCGAGCGCAAGCCGTTGGCATTGAAGCTGATGATTCTCATGGACACAATGATTGCAGGTGGAAGCTGGATTGTGCCCGAACTGCAGTTACCGGTGGCCGGCTGTGGTGGTGATGGGCTAGGCTTGCCAGACCCCAGCGCAGGACCCGCCCATGAGCGATCACAGAAGCCGGTTCCTGCAACTGGCATTACACTCGAGAGCCTTGCGCTTCGGCGAATTCACCCTGAAATCGGGACGCCTGAGCCCCTATTTCTTCAACGCCGGCCACTTCGACAGCGGGGCACGGCTGGCCGGACTGGCCGCCTGCTACGCCGATGCCGTGGAAGCGTCGGGCGTTGCTTTCGACCTGTTGTTCGGCCCGGCCTACAAGGGCATCCCGCTGGCCACCGCGCTGGCCTGCGAATTTGCCCGCCGCGGGCGCGACCTGCCGGTGGCCTTCAACCGCAAGGAAGCCAAGGCCCATGGCGAGGGTGGCATGCTGATCGGCGCGCCGCTGGATGACCGCAAGGTGCTGATCGTCGACGACGTGATCACCGCCGGCACCGCGATCCGCGAAGCGCTGGGCCTGATCCAGGGCGGCGGCGGCCGGGTCGCGGGGATTGTGGTGGCACTGGATCGCCAGGAGGTGCTGGGGGACGGCAGCCGGCGCCTGTCGGCGGCACAATCGGTGGCCGCAGACACCGGCGTGCCCGTCATTGCGGTTGCCAACCTGCACGACCTGCTTGCTTTCGCAGGCGAAAGCGCTGAACTTGTGTCCCACCGCGATCGCCTGCTTGCCTACCGTGCCAGCTACGGCAGCGGGCCGTCGGACTGAAGGCAGGGGAGCCCGTGACGATTTCCACAGACCGCTTGTTGCTGATTGCCGTGTGCCTGGCACTGGCCCCGGCTGCGCATGCGCAGCAGGCCGCCAGTCCCGCCAAGAAGCTGTATTGCTGGAACCAGAATGGCCAGCGGGTCTGCAGCGACGCCCTGCCGGCCGGTGCCGAGAACCTGGCGCGCGATGAGATCAGTGCCCGCAGCGGCTTGCGCACCGGTCAGGTAGAGCGCGCGTTGAGTGACGAGGAGCGCGCCTTGGCTGCGTCCGACGAGGTACAGCGCCAGGTCGACCAGGCCGCGCTGGAGACCCGCAAGCGTACCGACCAGGCGATGCTGGCCTCGTACCAGACCGAAGACCAGTTGCGTCGCGTGTTTGGCGAGCGCATCAGCATTGTCGAGAACAGCATTCGCACGTCCCGCTACAACGTGGTCAGCCTGCGCGAGGGACTGGTCAGCCTGCTGCAGAACGCGGGCGATCGCGAACTGGAGGGCCAGCCGGTGGCCCCCGAGTTGGCCAACCGCATCAGCGGCCGGCACCGCGAGCTGCTGCGCCAACAGCAGTTGCAGGCCAGTTTCGAGCGCCAGCGCGCGGAACTGGATGTGGAAATCGCCGACATCATGCGGCGCTACCGTGACTTGAAGGGACTGCAGCCTGCGGCGGGTGCCGGACCCGGACCGGCCACCACGGCAGGCCTGGCCGAAGCAAAGACGCGATGACAAAAAAGCCCGGCATCGCCGGGCTTTTTTGTGATGAAACGCTTTGCGCTGGGACCAATGCGCGGCCATGCCAACTGTTAGAACGTGGCGGTGAGCTCCGGCGCCACTGTCGCCAGGCGGGCACGGAAATCGTCCTTGATCCGCTCCAGCGCCTGCTGGTTGTCGGCCTCGAAACGCAACACCAGCACCGGCGTGGTATTGGAGGCGCGCAGCAGGCCCCAGCCGTCTTCCCAGTCCGCACGCAGGCCGTCAATGGTGGTCAGGCGGGCGCCCTCGAACGGGCCATCGGCAATGAAACGTTCAACGATCTGGTGCGCGTCAGCGGCCGGCACCGGCAGCTTGATCTCGGGGGTGGAAAGCGCATTGGGGAGCGCGTCGAGGACCTCGCTGGGGCTGTCAGCGCGCGCGGCCAGGATTTCCAGCAGCCGGGCAGCCGCATACAGGCCGTCGTCGAAGCCGTACCAGCGTTCCTGGAAGAAGAAGTGTCCGCTCATCTCACCGGCCAGCTCGGCACCGGTCTCGCGCATCTTGGCCTTGATCAGCGAATGCCCGGTCTGCCACATCAGCGGCGTGCCGCCGTGGCGCAGGATCCAGCCCTGCAACTTGCTGGTGCACTTTACGTCGTAGATCACCAGCGCACCGGGGTTGCGTTCCAGCACGTCGGCGGCAAACAGCATCAGCAGGCGATCGGGGAAGATGATGTTCCCTTCTTTGGTCACCACGCCTAGACGATCGGCGTCGCCATCGAAGGCCAGCCCCAGGTCCGCATCAAAACGCTTGACGGTCTGGATAAGGTCTTCAAGGTTGCGCGGCTCGCTGGGATCGGGATGGTGGTTGGGGAAGCTGCCATCCACATCGCAATACAAGGGGATGACTTCGGCGCCAATGGCCTCCAGCAACTGCGGGGCGATGGCGCCGCCGACGCCGTTGCCGGCATCGACGACTATCTTGAGCGGACGGTCCAGTTGCACGTCGTCGGCGATGCGCTGCACGTAGTCGGCCGACACATCGCGTTCCTGCAGCGTGCCTTGGCTGGCAGCCTGGTGCAGGCGACCTTCGCTGATGCGCGTATGCAGGTCCGTAATGGCGTCGCCGGACAGGGTCTGGCCGCCGATGACTATCTTGAAGCCGTTGTAGTCCGGCGGATTGTGGCTGCCGGTCACCGCGACGCTGCTGCCTGCACGCAGGTGGTAGGCCGCGAAATAGGTTACCGGCGTGGGTGCCAGGCCGATGTCGATGACGTTGCGGCCGGCCTTGCGCAGCCCTTCAATCAAGCCACCAGACAGTTCCGGACCGGACAGCCTGCCGTCACGACCAACCACCACGTCGATCAGGCCCTGTTCCTCCATCGCCGAACCGATCGCCTGGCCGATGCGTTCGGCGACCTCGACGTTCAAGGTATCGCCCACTACGCCGCGGATGTCGTAGGCGCGGAACATGCTGGCGTCCACGTCGATGTGGCGGTCGGCTGCGATCACTGCATCCTGCGCATCGTCAGGGTCGACAAGATTGCGCCCGCCGATGACAGGCAGCGGCTCCAACTGCAGGGTCTGGCCCAGCGTGGGCTCATCGTCCTCGATCGCAGCGCTAATCCGACCGCGTTGCGGTAGATGCAATTTCCCACGCGCCATCAGCAGGGCGCCGATGGCGAACACGGCGAACAGCAGCCCTGCACCCAGTGCCGGCAAGGCGCCCAGGCCCATCGGCGCTTCCACGCCGTCAGGCGTTGCGGCGACGACCCGCAGCCCGCTCTTGCCGATCGGCCGGGCCAGCGCTTCGGCACCGCTGGCCAGGGCGCGGTCGCCGAGTTCGCGGACCGTGTAACTGCCCTGCCGCAGCCCCACATAACCGCGCCCCGGCACGTTGGCATTGTCAAAACTGGCGGTCAGCAGTTCCAGCGGCAGGCTCGTATACACCACCTTGCCGGCCACGGCCGCAGCAAGTCCCAGTCGTGACTCCTTGCCTTCGCGGACTACGCGCGCAACCGGCTGGGCCTGGTTAAGGGCTGCCTCGAGCAGCGCCAGTTTGCTGAAACCAAATTCAGTGGCGCCGGCATAGGCGGCGTCCAGATCGCTGGCCATGACCTGGACGGGACTGGCGTCCTTCCAGTTGCGGCTGACCGCCTGGGCCAGTGCAGCGTCGTCGCCCGCACGCAAGGCAGCTTGCGCGGGTGCACCGGCAAGGCGACCGGCAAACTGACCGCTCTGGGTGGACAGAGTAGCTTCGGCTGCGGTCAAGGCGGCATCGCGCGCGCTGCCGACGTGCTCGGACAGGCTGGCATCGCGCCATTGCTGCAGCCCGCCCCAGAGCAGCCAGGCAGCCAGCAAGGCGAACAGGATTGCCAGCATCGGCAACACGCGTCGCAGGTCCGTCGCCGGCAACGGCGGCTTGCCCGGTTTTTTCTCAGCCATGGTGTGTTGCCCTGTTCAGCGGACGCCTGTGTGGCCGAAGCCCCCTTCGCCACGCGTGCTGTCCACAAAAGTATCCACTACTTTCAAGCTTACGCGCGTGACCGGCAGCACCACCAGTTGGGCGATGCGGTCACCGGGCTGGATGGTGAAGGCTTCCTGGCTGCGGTTCCACACGCTGATCAGCAGGGGTCCCTGGTAATCGGCGTCGATAAGACCGGTACCGTTACCCAGCACGATGCCGTGGCGATGGCCCAGACCCGAGCGCGGCAGTACCACGGCGCAGAGTTGTGGATCAGCGAGGTAAATGGAAATTCCACTAGGCACCAGCGCGGTGTCGCCCGGCCCCAGCAGCAGTGGCGCCTCGAGGGCGGCGCGCAGGTCCATGCCGGCACTGGCCTCGGTCGCATAGCCAGGCAGCGGCCACGCGTCGCCAAAACGCGGGTCCAGCAATTTGATTTCGATGGCCTGGGTGGTAGCGACCTTGGACGTACTGCTCATGCGTGCAGGCGCTCCACGATCAAGTCGATCAGTTCGTCGGCCAGCCGGGTCTTGGCGCCGGGGGTAAAGCTGCGTTCGCCGTCCTGCCAATAGGCAGTCATGGCGTTCTGGTCACTTTCGAAACCGCCATCGGCAACGCCAACGCGGTTGGCCACGATCATGTCCAGGCGCTTGGCCACCAGCTTGCCGCGCGCGTAGCCGGCGACGTTTTCGGTTTCGGCAGCGAAGCCGACCACCAGCTTCAGCTCCTGGGTTCGGGCGGCGACTTCGGACAGGATGTCCGGCGTGCGCACCAGGTCCAGCGCCAGCGATTCGTTGGACTTCTTGATCTTGTTGGCGGCCGGCGCACGTGGCGTGTAGTCGGCCACGGCGGCCGCGCCTATATAGATGTCTGCCGGGAAGGCGGCAAACACGGCCTCGCGCATCTGCGCGGCCGAGCGCACGTTGACGCGGGTCACCCCTGGCGGGGTCGGCAAATGGACCGGGCCCGCCACCAGCAGCACCTCGGCACCGCGCCGGCGCGCGCTGTCGGCCACCGCGAAACCCATCTTGCCGCTGCTGCGGTTGCCCAGGTAGCGCACTGGATCCAGGTCCTCGTAGGTCGGGCCTGCGCTGACCACCACCTTGAGCCCGTGCAGCGCTGAATCGCAGCCAGAGGCGGGCGTAGCCCCTGCTGCTGTAAGCGCAGCGACGATGGCCGCAGGTTCGCTGAGGCGACCCGGTCCGGATTCACCTTCGGCCAGCAAGCCGTCGTCCGGTCCGATCACCTCGACGCCACGGCCGCGCAATGTGGCCAGGTTGGCCTGGGTGGCCGGATGCAGCCACATGCGATGGTTCATGGCCGGGGCCACCGTGATCGGTGCTGTCGTCGCCAGGCACAGGGTAGTCACCAGGTCATCGGCGAAACCATGCGCCAGCTTGGCCAGCAGGTCGGCGGTGGCCGGGGCAATGAGGATGCGGTC
>JBDSUI010000109.1:0-13506 GCA_039927795.1 Pseudoxanthomonas sp. | reverse complement strand
CGCGCGGACTGTCGCTGGACGAAATGATTACGGTGCTGAAGCAGCGCCACGCACAGTAGCGAACTGCACGCCGCGAGCAATGTCTTCCTGTCGGGAGACACACGTCGCTGCGCCACGACTGATCGCGTTGCGATGGGGCGGTCTGCCACAGCGCGTCACGATTCAAGATGCACTGTGCGTGGCTTCCGCCGTGATGCGGGCGCCAGCCGCAGCCGTAACCGAGCGGCGCCCCGGCACGATGCGTTGCAAGATTCGCGATAATCCCCGGACGCCTCGCCCAAGGAACTGCCATGTCCCGCCTGCTTGCCGCCGCGCTGCTGTCGCTGGTCACCATGCCCGCAGTGGCCATGCCGCCTTCCTGCACTGACGGCACCGTGTGGGAAGACAACAACGGCAATGGAATCATCGACAGCGGCGAAGCACGGTTGGCGGGAATCAAGCTGTCCGATGGGGTCGAACTGGTGCGAACCGATACCAATGGTCGCTATCGCTTGCCGCTGGTCGATGGGCGTACCGTCTTCGTCATCAAGCCCGCCGGCTACGACTTGCCCCTGCGTCACGATGGGCTTCCGGATTTCTGGGTTCACCGCCGTAGCAAAGCGGGCCCGGCCTTGAAATACGGCGGCATAACTGCAGCCAGTCCCGGCTGCAGGGACTTCGGGCTGCGGCCCCGCCCGCAGACTCCAGCGCCGGAGGCATCGCTGGAGGTCCTGCTCTTCGCTGATACCCAGACCAAGAACGCAGCCGATATTGATTATTACCGGCGCGACATCGTCGAACCCCTGGCGGGAAAGTCGAAGGCGCGTTTCGGCATCACCCTGGGCGATGTCGTCAACGATGACCTGTCGTTGTATGCAGCCTTGAACGAGGTCACGCGTCTGCTGCAGTTGCCGTGGCTGCACATAGCCGGCAACCACGACCTGGATTTCGACGCGCAACGTGATGAAGATTCCTTGCTTACCTATCGCAATACCTACGGACCTGACACCTTTGCATGGGAAGAAGCGCAGGCGGTGTTCATCGGGCTGGACGACGTCGTCTATCTGCCGCAGCAGCAACCTTCCTATATCGGCGGCCTGCGCGAGGACCAGTTTGCATTCCTTGAAGCCTACCTGCCGACGGTACCCAGGGACCGGCTGCTGGTGCTGGGCGTGCATATACCGCTGTTCGATGCGAAGCCGGGCGTGGAGACCTTCCGCCATGCCGATCGCGCGCGCCTGTTCAAGCTGCTGCAAGCATTCCCGCATGTCCTGCTGCTCAGCGGACACAGCCACACCCAGCAGCACGTCTACCACGGTGTCGGTGAGGACTGGGCGGGTGCCAGCCCCTTGCACGAATACAACGTTGGCGCAGCCTGCGGTGCGTTCTGGTCAGGCGCCAAGGACGCTGCCGGCATTCCCGACACCACTATGAGCGATGGCACGCCCAACGGTTACGCCCGCCTGTCGGTCCAGGCGGGTGGCGTCTATGCGCTGTCGTGGCATCCGGCACGCGACCCGGCAACCACCCTGGCGCTGCATGCGCCGAAGGTGCTCAGACACGGCGCTTATCCGGCGTGGGGTGTCTATGCAAACGTGTTCATGGGCCAGGCCGACACGCGGGTGGAATACCGTATTGACGCAGGCAAATGGAACGCGATGAAACGCGTGATGCAGCCCGATCCGCGCGTGCTGGCGGAGAATCTGAAGGACGACGAGGCGGACCAGCTGCGGGGCTACGATCGTTCGCCGGAAGCCACGCCTTCTGCCCATCTGTGGCGTGGTGCCTTGCCGACCGATCTGGCCACAGGCGAACACAAGGTAGAGGTGCGCGCATTTGATGGTTGGAACGGGGAACAGTCCGCGCATACGCACTACCGGCTGGATGCGGCCTCACCCTGAGCTTGCCGATGTAGGCGCGGCGGAATGGCGGGGATGAGGATGGCGGCCAGGGTGTTTGTGCGATCTGCACCGCTCGAACACGGCGCGGTCAGGCGATGCCTCGGGATACTTCAGTCAGGATGCAAGTCCGTTCGTAGTGCGCGGTCGTCGTAAGGCGGTAGAACAACATCTTTTTGCGGATGGAGATAGCAAGCCACCGGACAGGTTTGCAGCGGAAAGCGTGGTTCGACAAACTCACCACGAACGGGACTTTCGGCAAGCTCACCACGAACGGGACTTTCGGCATGCTCACCACGAACGGGACTTTCGACAGGCTCACCACTAACAGGATTTGTGAGAAGGTCATCTCGAACGGGGTTTCAACAAGCCCGTCCCAGCAGGACCAGCGATGACCACAGCAGTATCGTGACCAAGCCACCCAGCGTCGCCGGGCCAACCCGGGACTTGCGGCCGGATCAGGTGCCCAGGTGGATATCGGAAAAGCTGGTGACGCGCTGGTGCCCGTGCGCTGCCGCGCCCAGACGGGGCTGCGCATAGTCCTCTAGGCGATCCACCAGAAACGTCTGCATGCCTGCCATTCCGGCGGCATCCAGTTCTTCCACCACGTCGGAGAGGAACAGTATTTCCGAGGCGGGTAAGCCGATGCGTGTGGCAATGGCTTCATAGCTGGCTGCTTCGCGCTTGCCGCCGATTTCGGTGTCATACCAGCCGGAAAACAGCGACGTCAGGTCACCGGCATCGCTGTGGCCAAAGAACAATTTCTGTGCGGGCACCGAGCCCGATGAATAGACGTGGAGCGGCAGGCCTGCCTGGTGCCAACGGCGCAGCGCGGTCGACGCATCCGCGTAGATCGGTGCAGCGAACTCCGCATCCCGATAGCCTGCTTCCCAGATCATGCCCTGCAACGCCTTCAGGGCCGTGTGCTTGCGGTCCTGGTCGATCCAGCCCTGCAGTGTTTCAACAATGACGTCGTCGCTGCAGATGCTGCCGTGCTCGATGGCCACCGCGTCCAGCCACCTGCGCACTTCGGGGTTGCTGCGGTGCGCGGCCACGAAGCCGGGCAGGGCGTTGCGGGCGTAGGGAAACAGCACGTCCTTGATGAAGGAGATGCTGCTGGTGGTGCCCTCGATATCGGTGAGGATGGCGCGTGGCGGACGGGTAGCAGGCATGTTCAGGAAGAAGTCCCAGGCTCATAGCGCGGGAATCGCTTCGCGATTTCTTCGCCGGTGACATGACCCACCCAGCCGTTGGGCTCGGTGAAGAAGCGGATCGCAATGAAGTTGGGCTCGGCGCCCATGTCGAACCAGTGCGGCGTGCTGTCCGGCACCGCAATCAGGTCATCCTGCATGCACTCGATCTCATACACCTTGCCTTGCACGTGCAGGGTAAACAGGCCGGAGCCGGCAACGAAGAAGCGCACTTCGTCTTCCTTGTGATAATGCTCGTCAAGGAACTTCGCCCGGATCGCTTCGCGATCGGGGTTGTCGGGCGCAACGCTGGCGACGTCGACGCTCTGGAAGCCCCGTTCGCTGACCAGACGATCGATATCGGTCTTGTAGGCAGCCATCACTTCATCGGGACTGGCACCGGGCGGCAGCGGGTGCGCGGCCTTCCAGCGCTCAAAGGTCACGCCGATCTTTTGCAGCTCGGTGGCGATGAAGTCGGGGTCGAAGCTGGCGAATTCCGGGGTATCCGGGTTCTGTTCATCGAAGATGCGCAGACGGCTCATGGCAGGAAACTCGTTGGGAATGGGGGTGGTTGCAGCAGCGGACTTGGCCCGCGATGTCTTTCAGTTCAGGGTTGGTGCTTGCAGGGACCGCATGAAAGCCGCAGGTGACCGCTTAGTGGCCGCGCAGCTTGCGAAGTTCAAGCTCGCAGTGGAACAGGAATTCAAAGGCTTCCAGGTGCCGCCGTGCCTCGGCCATGTCACGGCCCCAGGCGTATAGGCCGTGTCCGTCAATCAGATAGCCCCACAGTGTTTGCCGGTCCAGCAGGGCATCGACCTGCGCAGCCAGTGTGTGCATGTCCTGGGTGTTGGCCAGTACCGGTACGTCCATGCGGTCGTCGTGGGTATTGTTGCCGTAAAAGGCCTTCTGCAGTTCATAGCCCTCCAGACGAATATGGCCGGCCCCGGCAAACAGGCGCGAGGCGATGGTCTGCACCGGTGAGTGGGTGTGAAGCACGCAGCCGATTTCCGGGAAGCGACGGTACAACTGCGTGTGCAGCAGGGTTTCGGCGGATGGGCGGTGCGTCGTCGCGACTGCCTTTCCATCGAAGTCCACGACCATTATGTCGTCGACCGTAAGTCGGCCCTTGTCGCGTCCGGACACGGTGATGGCTGCATGGCGGTCATCCAGGCGTTCGGAAAAATTGCTGCTGGTGGCGGGCGTCCAGCCGGCCTGCGCCAGCTCGCGCACGTTGGCAATTATCTCCTGCGCGAGTTCCTGCAGGCGGGTTGGGTTGTAAGGGAGTGCGCTCATGGGACCGAGTTTACAAAATTCGGCGTGACAAACAAAAACGGCGCGGAGATCCGCGCCGTTCTGCTGTTCTGCGGGGGGTTCCCGTCAGGCTTGCGGGCCTTCGTGGAACCGGGGTTCGGCCTCCAGGCGATCCGCGGCGGCGGCCGTATGCGCGGCGCTGCCTGGTGAGAGTTCACTCCTGCGATAGCCGTAGAACGCGTAGACCACTGCACCAACCGCAGCCCAGGCGAAGAACAGGCTGATGGTGTACAGCGACAGGTTCAGGAACAACAGGATGCAACCCGCAATGGCCAGTGGACACACCAGCCATGCCATGGGCGTGCGGAATGGTCGCGGGCGATTGGGCTGCGTCTTGCGCAGCACCAGCACGCCGATCGACACCATCATGAAGGCGAACAGCGTGCCCGAGTTGGAGATGTCGGCCAGGATGCCCACCGGAAACAATGCGGCAAACAGCGAGACGAACACGCCAGTGATCATGGTGACCACGTGCGGGGTGTGGAAGCGCGGATGCACCTTCGACAGGATTCCCGGCAGCAGGCCGTCACGCGACATGGTGAAGAAGATGCGGGTCTGGCCGTAGATCATCATCAGGATGACTGACGGCAGGGCAATCGCCGCGGCAATGCCGATTGCATTGCCCCAACCCGCGAAACCCAGCATGCGCAATACGTGCGCCAGCGGCTCATTGCTGCACACCAGGGCCTCGCTGCCTTTGCACGCGGCCGCCATTGCCGGCGTGCCCGGATGCAGTGCAAGTCCGTCCGGACCCAACATCGGCTGGGCACCGTTGGCGCCGACGGCGCCATAGCTGACCAGCATGTAGAAGATCGTGCAGACCGCAAGCGAGGCGATCAGACCAATCGGTATATTGCGGTTGGGGTTCTTGGTTTCCTCGGCGGCGGTCGAGACCGCATCGAAACCCACATAGGCAAAGAAGATGGAAGCGGCCGCGCCCAGTACCCCGATGCCACCCAGCGGGCTGCCCCAGCCGGTCGGGAAGAACGGCTGGAAATTTACATCCTGCGCAGCAGGCACAGCGATGATCACGAAGGCAGTCAGGGCGATGACCTTGATCAGCACGAGCACCGCGTTGACCTTGGCCGACTTGGACGTGCCGATCACCAGCAAAAAGGTCACCAGCAGGGAAATGATGAAGGCGAGCAGATTGAAGCTGCCGCCCGCGAACGGGCCAGTGCGCAATGCCAGTGGGATCTCCAGACCGGCGCTGAGCAACAGGCCATTCATGTAGCCGGACCAGCCCACCGCTACCGCGCCCGCGGCCACTGCGTATTCCAGGACCAGCGCCCAGCCCACGGTCCAGGCCAGCGCTTCGCCCATCACCGCGTAGGTGTAGGTATAGGCGGAGCCGGAGACCGGCACCATGGCGGCGAGTTCGGAGTAGGCCAGTGCCGCCAGTCCGCAGACCACGGCCGCAATCACGAAGGCGACCATCATGGCCGGCCCGGCTTTCTGGCCGGCCTCGGCGGTCAATACGAAAATACCGGTGCCGATGATGGCGCCGATGCCCAGCATGGTCAGTTGGAACGCGCCGAGCTGTCGCTTGAGCGACTTCTTCTCGGCGGTGGCAAGGATTTGGTCGAGCGGTTTTACACGCCAGGATGACATTCGGTGATTCCCCATTGCCGATTGATCTGCAGACCGTGACCGGCCGCAAATGGCCGGTACGGGACTGCCGAACCTTACCCGTCACACTTTGGTCGCACAAGCGGCGCAATTGCGTGGCAGGTGATAATGGACGCCTGAACAGGGCACGAGTAGCTAATCCACATGTTGCAATCGGTGCAGTCCGCGTCTTTGGCGCAGCAGCTTGAGGACTACCTGCGGCGCTGGCCGCACGAGTCTGACCTGGTCGGAGAGTTCCTGGCGTTGCTCGGCGATTCCCATGACCCGTTTGTGCGCGAACGGATGGCCGGACACTTCACCAGCGGCGTCTGGCTGGTCAGTGCCGATGGACAACGGATCCTGATGACCCATCACCGCAAGCTGGAGCGCTGGCTGCAACTGGGCGGCCACGCCGATGGCGATCACGACATGGCGCGGGTCGCGTTGAAGGAAGCCCAGGAGGAATCGGGGCTGCGCGGATTGAGGATCGAGGCGGAGGGCATCTTCGACCTGGATCGACACTGGATTCCCGAGCGCAAGGACGTGCCTGGGCACTGGCACTTCGACGTGCGCTACGTGGTGCGCGCCGGGGAAGACGAGAACTACGTGGTCAGCGAGGAATCGCATGACCTGGCCTGGCGGCTGATCAGCGATGTTGCCCATGACCAAGACGAATCGATGCGCCGCATGGCCCGCAAATGGCTAGACAGAATGTAGGAGCTGCGTAAGCTGCGACCCGTGATGCCGGAAAAGGGCGGTCGCAGCGTACGCAGCTCCTACAGGCAGAGGCTCAATACAGGACCCGGGTACGCAGGGTGCCGGGAATGGCCATCAGCGCTTCCTTCAGGTCGAACGCCTGCAGGTCGGTAGTCGACACGTCGATCACTACATAGCCAACGTGCGCATCGGTGCGCAGGAACTGGCCGTCGATGTTGATGCCATGCTTGCCGAAGATCTCGTTGATCTTCGACAACACGCCGGGCACGTTGCGATGGATATGCAGCAGGCGGTGGCTGGCGGCATGTTCGGGCAGGGTGACTTCGGGGAAGTTGACAGCCGACAGGGTCGAACCATTGTCGCTGTAGCGCACAAGCTTGGCCGCCACCTCGATGCCAATGTTGTCCTGTGCTTCCAGGGTGCTGCCGCCTACGTGCGGGGTCAGGATCACGTTGTCCCGGCCCACCAGCGGCGAGACGAACGCATCGCCATTGCCCTTGGGCTCAATGGGGAAGACGTCCACAGCCGCGCCGCCAACCTGGCCCGAATCCAGCGCCGCGCTCAACGCGTCGATGTCGACCACGCTGCCGCGCGAGGCGTTTATGAGATGGGCGCCGCGCTTCATCCTGGCGAGCTGCGCCGCGCCAAACATGTTCCTGGTTGAAGGTGTCTCGGGCACGTGCAGGGTGACCACGTCCGATTGTTCCAGCAGGTCATCCAGGCTGAGCGCCGAGTGGGCGTTGCCCAGCGACAGCTTGGTCTCGATGTCGTGGAACAGCACCTTCATGCCCATGCTTTCCGCCAATACACCGACCTGGGTGCCGATATGTCCGTAACCGACGATGCCCAGGGTCTTGCCGCGTACTTCATGGCTGCCAGCGGCCGATTTCGACCAGCCGCCGCGGTGGCATTCGGCGCTTTTCTGCGGAATGCCACGCATCAGCATGATGGCCTCGGCAATGACCAGTTCGGCCACGCTGCGGGTATTGGAATAGGGCGCATTGAATACCGGAATGCCGGCCAGCTCCGCCGCTTCCACGTCGACCTGGTTGGTGCCGATGCAGAAACAGCCGATGGCCATCAGGCGACGGCTGTGGGCCAGTACTTCGGCCGTCAGCTGGCTGCGCGAACGGATGCCAACGATATGGGCCTCGGCAATGCGCTGCTTCAGCTCGTCTTCGGGCAGCGACTTGGCATGCACTTCGATCTGGGAATAACCAGCGGCCTTGAACGTATCGACAGCGGTCTGGCTTACGCCTTCCAGCAACAGAATGCGGATGTCCTGCTTCGGGTACGAGGTCTTCTTCTTGGTCATGCGGGCAGTCAGGCAATTGGCAGCGGGGCAGTCACTATGCCAGATGGGGCGGGGGTTTGCTGCAGTGCAGAAGGACGGCGCCGGGCCGACGGTGGTTGCCGATGAAACCTTTGTAATCCCAGCGTTCAGCAGAAAGATCCTTTGCCTCGCACGGGCTGATCCTGCGGCCATTACCGCAGCTAGCCAATGCGCGCGCGGCCCGTCAACCTTCGCACGCCGTCTGGACGCGCTGCAGCATCACTGGCACGCTGGCGTTCCCTCACGATCCGGTTCCCCATGAGCGACCCGCGCCTGTCCGACCTGTTGCAAGCCGTGCCGGCGCTGCGCCTGAAAACCGATCCCGCCGATCTTGAGCACTATGGGCGCGACTGGACCCGGCGCTGGCAACCGGCCCCGCTGGCCATCGCCTTGCCGGCAACCGTGGAGCAAGTACAAGCGGTAGTGCGTTGGGCCTACGCCCATGGCGTGGCCGTGGTGCCATCTGGCGGCCGCACCGGCCTGTCCGGGGGCGCGGTGGCTGCCAACGGCGAACTGGTGCTCAGCCTGGAGCGCATGAACCGGGCGCTGGCTTTCAATGCGGTGGACAGGTTGCTGACGGTGCAGGCCGGCATGGCCCTGGAAGCGGTGCACAACGCTGCGCGTGAACATGGCCTGCAGTATCCGGTGGATTTCGCCTCGCGTGGTTCCTGTTCCATCGGCGGCAACATTGCCACCAATGCCGGCGGCATCCGCGTGATCCGCTACGGCAACACGCGCGAATGGATCGCCGGCATGAAAGTGGTTACCGGTACCGGCGAGCTGCTTGACCTCAATCGCGGACTGGTCAAGAACTCCAGTGGCTACGATCTGCGACACTTGATGATTGCCTCGGAAGGCACCCTGGGCATCGTGGTGGAAGCGACCCTGCGCCTCACCGACCCGGTACCCACCTCCAACGTGATGCTGCTGGCGTTGCCATCATTTGAAGTGTTGATGCAGGTGTTTGCGGCGTTCCGGGAACGCCTGCAGCTGGAGGCCTTCGAGTTCTTCACCGATCAGGCCTTGAAACACGTGCTGGCACACGGGGCCCAAGCGCCCTTTGCGGAAGTACACCCGTACTACGTCGTCACCGAATTCGCATCGGGCGATGAAGTGCAGGAAGCAGCGGCAATGGCCGCTTTCGAAGCCTGCATGGAGCAGGGCTGGGTCAGCGATGGCGTGATCAGCCAGAGCGACGCCCAGGCCGCCCAACTGTGGCGCCTGCGCGAAGGCATCACCGAAAGCCTGGCGCCGTACAAGCCGTACAAGAACGACGTGTCAGTGCGTATCTCGGCCATGCCGGCATTCCTGCAGGAAACCCAGGCGCTATTGGGCCAGTCCTACCCGCATTTCGAGGTGGTCTGGTTCGGTCACATCGGCGACGGCAACCTGCATATCAACATACTGAAGCCGGATGGACTGGGTGATGTGGACTTCGTCAGCCAGTGCGAGCAGGTGACCAAGCTGTTGGCCGCTACCCTACAGAAACATGAAGGCAGTATTTCTGCCGAACATGGCATTGGCCTGGTCAAGAAAGGCTACCTGGAAAGCACGCGCAGCGCGGTGGAAATCGAGGTGATGCGTGGCATAAAACGAGTGCTGGACCCGAAGGGGATATTGAACCCGGGCAAGTTGTTTGACGCCTGATTTAAGCCACGCCGCTGGTCTTGCCAGCACTATGGATTAGTACGGGCTAGGGCGCTACTTCGCACCCGGCCTTAGGCCGCCGGCTCTGCCTTGCACACCCAGCGGGTGCTGCAAGGCGAGACGACCAGGCAATGCAGGCAAGCGCATTGCTTCAATCCGCACGACCACCAAATTCACCGGTGGTCGTGTTCACCAGCACGCGCTCGCCGTTTACGATGTACTCGGGCACCATGATTTCCAGGCCGGTGCTGAGCTTGGCCGGCTTCGGACGCTTGGTAGCGCTGCCGCCTTTCAACTCCGGCGGTGTTTCAATGACCTCCAGGGTGACGTGCTGCGGCAACTGCAGTCCGACCGGTTCGTCGTCGATGATCTGCACATAGCTGCCGGTGAGGCCTTCAGCGATATAGCCGGCATCGTCGCCGATCACCTCGGCATCGAAGGTGTAAGGCGAGTAGTCCTCGTCATCCAGGAACACGAAAGCCTCGCCATCCTTGTAGGAATACGTGGCCTGGCGCCGCGACACCTCGACTTCCTTCAGCTCGTCGTCGCCGCCGACGCTGAGGTCGTACTTCAGGCCGCCGGGAATGCTGTACAGGATGAAGCGGATCTTGACGTTGCCGCCCCGGCCCTGCGGTGAGCTGCGTTCGATGTCGCGCACCTGGTAGACGGTGCCATTGTGGTCAAACACGTTGCCTTTCTTGATTTCGCTGGCTTTCATGGGGAGTGGGTCGACAGTGATAAGTGAGGGGTAAACAGTGAAAGCCGGCGGATGAAGCGTTCTTGCCCTTTACGCTTCACCGTGATCAATGGCCGCTACTTGGGTGCCAACCGCACCGCGCCATCCAGACGGATCGTCTCACCGTTCAAATAGCGTGTCTGCACGATGAAAGCCACGGTGTCCGCGAACTCCTCGGGCTTGCCCAGGCGCGACGGGAACGGGATGGAGGCGCTCAGCGACTGCTGCACTTCCGGGGGCATGCCGTCGACCATTGGGGTCCAGAAGATGCCCGGTGCCACGGTCATCACCCGGATGCCGAAACGCGACAGTTCACGCGCCATGGGCAGGGTCATGCTGATCACGCCGCCCTTGGAAGCCGAATAGGCGGCCTGGCCGATCTGTCCTTCGTAGGCCGCAACACTGGCGGTATTGATGATCACGCCACGCTCGCCGTCCTCGCCTGGTGCGTTGTGCTGCATCACGCTGGCTGCGGCCTTGGCCACGTTGAAACTACCGACCAGGTTGACCAGCACCGTGCTGCGGAAGTTGGCCAGCGGCATGGCGGCCTCCCTGCCGAGCACGCGACCGGCACCGAGGATACCCGCGCAGTTGATTGCCGCATTCAGGCCGCCAAGGAATTCGCTGGCCGCCGCTACGTTCGTTGCCACGCCTTCCTCGTCGGTCACGTCGGTGCGGAAATAACGCGCGTTGCTTTCCCCAAGTGCGGCAACGGCCGCCGCGCCCTTGTCGTCGTTTACATCGAATAGGGCGACCTTGCCGCCGTGGGCCACCAGGTGACTGGCGACGGCCAGGCCCAGGCCGGAAACGCCACCGGTGACGATGGCGCGGGTGTCAGAAAGCTGCATGTGCAATACCTTTGGGGAGCGGGTTTCAATTTTACGTGATGCAGCCGTGGCGCGGCCAATACGGACCCTGCGCATGCTGCGAACGGAGCGTTGCGTTTACCACCGCCGCTGGCACCAACGGCTTGCAGGTTGCGGGCGTAGCGGCTACAGGGACCGCAGATAGAAGGTGTTGCAGCCGCCGTGTCCAGTAGCGCCCAGCGGCGCGTCGATGCGCTGGAAGCCGCTGAGTTCGTACAGGCGCATGGCGGCGTCCATGCCGCCCAGGGTTTCCAGGTAGCACTGGCTGAAACCGAAGCGGCGTGCTGCGTCCAGGCAGCGCGCCATCATCGCAGCGCCCGCACCTTGACCGCGGGCTTCAGGCAGGAAGTACATCTTGCGCAGTTCGCAGGTCCCGGCGTCACCACCGGCCAGCGGGGCAATGCCGCCGCCGCCCATGACCACGCCACCGCGTTCGACGACGAAATAAGCCGAGCGCGGCTCTGCATAAGCACGACTCATCCAGTCAACTTCGGGATCGCCGATGGCGAACCCGCAACCCACCGCGCCGAACTCGGGCATGACGACACGGATAATGGTGGCCACCGCCACGTCATCACCGGATTCGATCGGGCGGATGCTGTACGCAGTGTCAGGCATCGGCAACGCGTTCCCCTTGTGAGCGCAGGCGGCTGGCGAACTCATCCGGGGTAAGCCCTGGCGCAAACAGGAAACCCTGGCCGACCGGCACGCCCAGCTGCAGCAGAAACTGACGCTGCGCTTCCGATTCCACACCCTCGGCGACCAGCCCCAGGCCCAGGCTGCGCGCGATGGCGGAGACGGCTTGGCACACGGCCACATCCGAGCGGTTGCCGGGCACGCCTTCGGTGAACAGCTGGCTCAGCTTGAGGCCGTGGATGGGCAGGCGGCGCAGGTAGTTGAGCGCGCTATAGCCCTCGCCAAAATCGTCGATGGTCAGCAACACCCCCAGCGCGCGCAGTTCGGCAAAGGTCTCCAAGGTGGCGGGCGCGTCTTCGATCAGCACGCGCTCGGTGAATTCCAGTTCCAGTGCCGAGCCTGGCAACCCGTATTCGGTCAATACCGCGCGCACGTTTTCGGCCAGGTCCTCGCCTGCGAACTGGCGATAGGAAACGTTCACCGCAACGCGCACGATGCCCAGCCCCATGTCATGCCATTCGCGCACCTGCCGGCAGGCCTCGCGCAGCACCCAGCTGCCAATGCGCACGATGTCGCCGGTGGTCTCGGCGTGACTGATGAACAGGTCCGGGCGCAGTTCGCCCAGTTGGTGGTTCTGCCAGCGGATCAATGCTTCTGCGGCCACGATCCGGCCGCGACGCAGATCCACCTGCGGCTGGTAGACAAGGCGGAATTCGTTGTTGTCGACCGCACGCCGCAGTTGCGTCTCGATCTGCAGGCGGTCCTGTTGCTTGCGCGCGAGTTCCTGCGTGAACGCCTGCCAGCCGTTGCGCGCGCGGTGCTTGCTGTCGTACATGGCAATGTCGGCATTCTGGATCAGCTGCTGCGGGCGCACGCCATCGTCGGGCGCACGCGAGATGCCAATGCTGGCGGTGATCGCAAATTCGTCCTTGTCGAAACGAAAGGAATGGGCGAAGGCAGCGAGTACCGCATCGGCCAGGCGTTCGGGCTGTGTGGGGTCGCCGCTGGCGTCGCACAGCACCAGGAATTCATCGCCACCGAACCGCGCAACCAGCCCTTCGGTGCCAACCGCGCCCTGGATGCGTGCCGCGGCCTGCATCAGCAACTCATCGCCTGCGCTGTGGCCCAGCACGTCGTTGACGGTCTTGAAACGGTCCAGGTCGATATACAGCAGGGCGACGTTGGCGTGCGCCGGGTCGATGAGGCGCGTGCCCAGCTCGTTGAGCACGGCATCGCGGTTCATCAGGCCGGTGAGCGGGTCGGTGCGTGCCTGGATGCGCAGGGTTTCCTCTGCACGCTTGTCGGCCGAAATGTCCTGCAGGGTGCCGGTGATACGCGAAGTGGACGGGTCGCCGGCCTCGGCCTCACCGATGACCCGGACCCAGAACGGGTGGCCGTCGTCGCGGCTGCCCTGCATTTCCAGGTCGAAACCACCGCCGGTCTCGACCACTTTCTCCATCGCGCCCCGGAAGCGCCGGCGGTCGGCGTCGCGCAGGCAGGAAAGCATTTCCTCGATATTGGCCGGCGCCTGGGCGCGGCCCAGGATGCGAATCGCCTCGTCGGTCAGGTAGACGCGGTCGCGACC
>JBDSUI010000108.1:0-16421 GCA_039927795.1 Pseudoxanthomonas sp. | reverse complement strand
GCTTTCCCCGAATGAAAAACGCCGGCACAAGGCCGGCGTCTGGTATTGCAGTCCGGCGCAAGGCCAGGGGCGCTGACTCAGCCGTCCCACTTTCCAAGTGCAGCCAGGCCGTTTTCCTTGGCACGCGCATGCACGATGGCCTGGGCCTTGGCTACGTTGCCTACCAGGTCCTTCGACCACAGCTGCAACGCGGCCGACTGCATGGCACGACCATAGGAGAACGACAGCGGCCACGGCAGGTTGCCCAGGCGGTTCATCGCATCCAGGTGCGCGGTGGCATCTTCGTCGTTCTGGCCGCCGGACAGGAACACCACGCCCGGCAGGATCGCCGGCACGGTGCTCTTCAGGCACATTACGGTCGCTTCGGCGACTTCGTCGATGCCGGCCTGGTCTTCGCAGTCCTTGCCGGCGATGACCATCGAGGCCTTCAGGATGGTGCCTTCCAGCATCACGTTCTGCTCGTACAACGCGCCGAACAGGGCGCGCAGCGTGGCTTCGGTGACTTCGTAGCAGGTCTCGATGTCGTGGTCGCCGTCCATCAGCACTTCCGGCTCGACCATCGGCACGATGCCCGCTTCCTGGCACAGCGCGGCATAGCGCGCCAGCGCATGCGCATTGGCTTCGATGCAGGTGCCCGACGGAATGTCGTCGCCGATGTTGATCACCGCGCGCCATTTGGCGAAACGTGCGCCCAATGCGTAGTACTCCTTGAGGCGGTCGCGCAGGCCGTCCAGGCCTTCGGTGACCACTTCACCCGGGCAACCGGCCAGCGGGTGCGTGCCCATGTCGACCTTGATACCGGGAATGATGCCGTTGGCGGCCATGAACTTGGCGAACGGCACGCCGTCCTTGGTCGACTGGCGCAGAGTTTCGTCGTACAGGATCGCGCCGGAAATGTGCTCGCCCAGCTTGGGCGTGGTCAGCAGCATTTCGCGGTAGGCGCGGCGGTTTTCCTCGGTGTTCTCGATGCCGACACTGGCGAAACGCTTGGCGATGGTGCCAGTGGATTCGTCGATCGCGATGATGCCCTTGCCGGCGGCCACCATGGCCTGGGCGGTTTCGGCAAGCTGTTCGATGCTCATTGGGGATCCTGTGGGGCGCGGGAAAGGGGCCGGATTATAGCCCGGACACCACTGCGCATCCCTTTACCGCAGGCCTGCAACCGGTTTCAGCACGCAAATCCGCAGAAGCGCCTCATGGGCGCGAGCTCTGCGATGGCGTGCGGATAGTTGGTGAAAAGCTCGCGCCCATGGGGCGCTCCTGCGAGAAAGGTCAGCGCGAAAACGGTTTGGCCCTCAGGTTTGTTTCTAAAGCTCGCCCAGGCCTTCGGCCTTGCCATCGGCGCCGATCTGCAGCAGGCGCAGGGTGTTGGTCGCGCCGTGCTGCTCCATGTGGTCGCCGCTGGTGAAGATGACCCGGTCGCCCGGCACCAGCCGGTTCAGGTCACGCAGGCAGCGCAAGGCATCGCGCGCGGCCTCGCGCGGGGCCAGGCCACGGCTGTCGAAGGCGATGGGATATACGTCGCGCATCATGGTCATGCGCCGGCGCGCCCCGTCATGGCGGGCGAAGGCGTAAATCGGCGCGCTGGTGCGGAAACGCGACAGGAAGCGTGCAGTACCGCCTGATTCGGTCATCGCCACGATCGCGCGCACGCCGATGTGATCGGACAGGAACATGGTGGCCATGGCGATGGCCTGGTCGGCACGCTGCAGGTTACGCGGTGCCTTCTCGAAATCGGTATCCATCTCGAACTGCTTTTCAGCACCCAGGCAGATGCGCGCCATCGCTTCCACCGCCTTGACCGGATAGGCGCCGGCCGCGGTTTCGGCAGAAAGCATCACCGCATCGGTGCCGTCGATCACCGAGTTGGCCACATCCAGCACTTCAGCGCGCGTGGGGACCGGGCTTTCGACCATGGACTGCAGCATCTGCGTGGCGGTGATGACCACTTTGTTGCGGGCCAGCGATTCGCGGATGATTTTCTTCTGCAGCCCGGGCAGTTCGGCGTCACCGGTCTCCACGCCCAGGTCGCCGCGCGCGACCATCACCACGTCGCTGGCTTCGATGATCTCGGCCAGGTTCTCGATGGCTTCGGTGCGTTCGATCTTGGACACCAGCGCTGCGTCACAGCCATGCGAACGGGCTATGCGGCGCGCCTCGTTCATGTCCTCGGCGTTGCGGCAGAAAGAAACGGCAATGAAGTCGACGCCGATTTTGGCGACGATGCCTATCAGCTCCTTGTCGCGCTCGGTCAGCGCGCCGAGAGAGAGGCCGCCGCCCTGTTTGTTCAAGCCCTTGCGGTCGGACAGCATGCCGTCGTTGAGCACGGTGTTGACGATGCGCTCGCCTTCCACCGATTCCACCCGCAGCTGCATCAAGCCGTCGTCGAGCAGCAGCACGTCGCCCGCTTGCACGTCGGCAGGCAACCCAAGGTAGCTGACGCCGACCTGGGTGGCGTCGCCCAGCGGCGCGTCGGCGCTGGCAACCAGTTCGAAGCGGTCACCCATCTTCAGCCGGACCTTGCCTTCGGCAAATTTATCGATCCGGATCTTGGGCCCGGGCAGGTCGGCAAGGATGCCGACCTCGGCACCGGCCCGCTGCGCGGCGGCGCGCACGGAGGCGGCGCGCCGGGCCTGCGAGGACGGGTCACCATGCGAGAAGTTGAGCCTCACCACGTTCACACCTGCCCGGATCAACTCGTCCAGCACGCCGGGCGGGTCGGTTGCCGGGCCCAGGGTGGCGAGGATCTTCGTGCGGCGCTGGCGGTCGGTCACAGGTGTTTTCCGTCTGGCATGACTGCAAGCTAGCACATTCATAGGACCACTAAGATGCCATTGGAATCATGATCGCTCGAACTTGCGTAATAAGTCAGTTAATCATTGGCTTGGCGCAGAAAACTGGTATTTGATTGGAGTCTTTTTATGTGCGGGTGCGGGATGGTTTTGCTGGGGGGGGGGAAGAGGCGGTAGCCGGGAGCGGAAAGTCCAGGAAGGCGGACGTTGTAGGACCGACGGTGGAGTCGGGACGGTGCCCAGGGCCAGAGCCAGGGTCGACGCCGGCCACTGACCCTGGTCTCCCACCTCCGACCTCCGGCTCCGCCTACCCCGTTGGTCGGCTCAGTCGCCGCGAGCGGCCAGCGCAGTAACTGCGGGCAGCGGCTTGCCTTCCAGGAATTCCAGGAACGCGCCGCCGCCGGTGGAGATGTAGCCAATGTCCTGGGCAATGCCGTACTTGTCGACCGCCGCCAGGGTGTCGCCGCCGCCGGCAATGGAGAACGCACTGGACGCGGCAATGGCGCGCGCCAGCGTCTCGGTACCCTTGCCGAAGGCGTCGAACTCGAACACACCTACCGGCCCATTCCATACCACGGTGCCGGCCGCAGCGATCATCTTTGCGTATCGCGCCGCGGTATCGGGGCCGATGTCGAGGATCATGTCGTCGGCACTGACGTCGGCGACCTGCTTCACGGTGGCCACGGCATCGGCCTTGAATTCCGCTGCCACCACTACGTCGGTTGGCACCGGGATGTCGGCGCCGCGCGCACGCGCATCGGCGATGATCTTGCGGGCCGTGTCCAGCAGGTCCATTTCCACCAGCGACTTGCCCACGCCATGGCCTTCGGCAGCGATAAAGGTGTTGGCGATGCCACCGCCGACGATCAGCTGGTCGACTTTGCCCACCAGATTAGCCAGCAGCTCCAGCTTGGTCGAGACCTTGCTGCCAGCGACAATCGCCAGCAACGGGCGGGCTGGATGTTCCAGCGCCTTGGCCAGCGCATCCAGTTCACCCATCAGTAGCGGGCCTCCTGCAGCCTGCCGGGCGAAACGGATTACGCCGTGGGTGGAGGCCTGGGCGCGATGCGCGGTGCCAAAGGCGTCCATGACGAACACGTCGCACAAGGCGGCGTACTGCCTGGACAGCGCCTCGTCATCCTTGCCTTCGCCGACGTTCATGCGGCAATTTTCCAGCAGCACGATCTCGCCCGGCGCCACCTGCACGCCGCCAACCCAGTCTTTCACCAGCGGCACTTCGACGCCAAGCAGCTCCGACAGGCGCGCTGCGACGGGCGCCAGCGAATCGGCCTGGCTCCACACGCCTTCCTTGGGCCGGCCCAGGTGCGAGGTGACCATGACTGCCGCGCCCTTGGCCAGCGCCAGCCGCAGGGTCGGCAGCGAAGCGGTGATGCGTTGTTCGGAGGTAATGCGGGCGGGCTGTCCGTCAGCGTGCTCAATCGGCACGTTGAGGTCCTGGCGGATCAACACGCGCTTGCCGGCGAGATCGAGATCGGTCATGCGAAGAATGGACATGGCAGTTTCCGTGCGGGAGTCAGGACGCCATTGTCCGGGCTGCGGCGGCAAGCGGCAACGCACCGACAGCTGCGCGGACGCTTGACGCGCTACAGCGTCGGCATCCTGTCGATCTCTCCAGCCACCAGTTCCATGGCCATCACCAGTGCGTCTTCGCGGCCTTCGCGGGCCGGGTAATAACGCGGGCGGCGCCCGATCTCGTTGAAGCCCTCGTCGTGGTACAGCCCGATGGCGTGGGGATTGGAGGGCCGCACTTCCAGGAAAATGCGTGCTGCGCCCACGTCGCGCGCCAGGGTGACCATCGAACGCAGCAACTGGCGGCCTAGGCCGCGGCCCTGGCGCTCAGGCGCAATGCAGATATTGAGCAGGTGGGCCTCGTCGGCGGCCACGCTGATCACCGCGTAGCCGATGGGCCGTCCGTGTTCGTGCAGGACCCAGGCTGGATAACCGGCCGCCAGGCAATCGCGGAAAATGCCGCGCGTCCACGGAAACGGATAGGCCCGCTGTTCGATTTCCAGGATGACGTCGAGGTCGGACTCGCGCATGGCGCGCATGGCCGCGCCAGCGTCCTCCGCGCCCGCCTGCAGCGCGCTCACTGCGGCGGCCTGCGCAAGGCGCGCAACTGTGGCCACAACGCACGTTTGGCGGCCGGATTGCCGCGTAACTCGGACGACGCCGGCCAGCCGGCCATGATCTTCGCCGCTTCCTCGGTAGTGGGATCGCAGCCCGAGGCACGGATCAAGGCGAAATGCAGCTTGTCCGGCAGGCGCGAGGCCGTGCGGCGCGTGGCCGGGGCTGGCCGCGCAGCTGCGCTTGGCTCGGCCGGGGCCACCCGGACCACACCGGCCCAGGTGGCCGCTGGCGGCGCCACGGCTTGCGTTCTGGGCGGTGGCCGCGCGGACTCTTCCAGTACCGGCGTGGCCGCCACAACTGGTGCTTCAGCTGCGCCTGGCACATACAAGGTGTGGCCCAGCGCGGTCAGCCATTCATGCTGCTGCGATGACCACAGCTCGCTCACGCCGAGGCCTCCGGCAACTTGCGCCAGCGCCGCCATACCCAATGGACCGGGCCGGAGAACGCGTAGATGACGCCAACGGCCAGCAACGCCCGCGGCGGGTCCATGGCCACAACGGCGATGATCACCGGCACCAGGAACAGGGCGTAGAACGGAATGCGGTCGGCCCTGGCCCCGCGCTCACCGCTGCCCTTGAAGCTCCAGAAGCGGATGCGGCTGACCATCAGCAAGGCCGCCACCAGGGTCAGGCCCAATGCCACGTAGCGCAATTGCTCACCACTCCAGCCCAGGCCGCCGTCGGCAAACGCCCAGACGAAGGACATCATCAGGCCCGCCGCCGCAGGACTGGCCAGGCCAATGAACCAGCGCTTGTCCACGCTGCCGACCTGGGTGTTAAAGCGCGCCAGCCGCATTGCCGCGCACGCTGCATAAAGAAAGGCCACCGCCCAGCCGACCCGGCCCATCACGCTGCCGTCGAATTTCAGCGAAGACAGCGACCAGTGGTACATCACCAGCGCCGGCGCCATGCCGAAGCTCACCAGGTCGGCCAGCGAGTCGTATTGCACGCCGAAGTCGCTGCTGGTGCCGGTCAGGCGCGCCACCCGGCCGTCGATGCCATCCATGATCGCGGCGATGAATACCGCGACCGAGGCCTGCACGAAGTCGCCATTGGAGGCGGCAATGATCGCGTAGAAGCCCGCGAATAGCCCCGCCGTGGTAAACAGGTTGGGCAACAGATAAATGGTGCGCGACCGCGGTACTTGCTTGTTTTCGTCCATGGGTCGCAGTTTAGCCCACCCGGCTTGCTTGCCAGCCCGGCCCAGCAATGCTGCAATCGGGACCATTCCCCGACTTCTCTTACTGGAGGCCGCCATGCGAGCCCTGTCCACGACCCCGCTACTAATCTGCGCCCTGGCCTCGCTGCTGCTGGCCAGTGCCCCCGCATTCGCCCAGAAGGTCTACCAGTGGAAGGACGCCAAGGGTGTCACCCACTATGCCGACAGCCCGCCGCCCGGCCAGCAGTTCAAGGACCGTCGTATCGACAACCGCGGCGAGCCCATTGCCGAAGCCCCGACCGGCAAGACCGTGGAAAGCCCGCAGTGCCTCACCGCCAGGCAAAACCTCAAGGTCCTGGCGGGCAGCGGCGCCGTGCAGCAGGACATTGACGGTGACGGCAAGCCTGACAAAGACCTGAGCGACGACGACCGGCTCAACCAGCGCGAACTGGCGACCGCCGCAGCCAAGGCCTATTGCACCCCGGTCACGACCGCCGGCCGCTGACTTGCGGCCGCTGTGGGCCATCGTTGCCGGCCTGCTGCTGGGCAGCGGCGTGGCCTGGTGGCTGGCACGGGAGGCACCGGAAAAGCATGACGCCAGGCAGCAGCGGGCCGAGCGCGCAGCGGCGGCCAACGCCCGCGACGCCCGGCCCTCGCTGTACCGCTGGCGCGACGCCAACGGGGTGCTGCAGATCACCGACCAACCGCCGCCCAACCGGCGCTATGAACGCATCGACCGCGATGCCGACCGGGCCATCCGCGTGCAGGGCGACCGCGCCAACTGAGCAGGAAACCCGCAAGCCGTCGCTGCAACTGGCAAAATGCCAGCCCCTCGCCGTGAATGCCTCCGATGCGCCTGTCGCAATTCCACCTCCGCACCACCAAGGAAACTCCCGCCGACGCTGAAATCGTCAGCCACCAGCTGATGCTGCGCGCCGGCATGGTCCGCAAGCTCGCTTCCGGCCTGTACACCTGGTCCCCACTGGGTCTGCGCGTGCTGCGCAAGGTCGAGGCCGTGGTTCGCGAGGAAATGAATCGCGCCGGCGCCATCGAGTTGCTGATGCCGACCATCCAGCCACGCGAGCTATGGGAAGAAACCGGGCGCTGGCAGAAATTCGGTCCCCAGCTGCTGAAGATCAAAGACCGCAAGGATGCCGAGTTCTGCTACAGCCCCACGGCTGAAGAGGCGATCACCGACTTCGCCCGCCAGGAGCTGGCCAGCTACAAGCAGCTGCCGGTGAACTTCTACCAGATCCAGACCAAGTTCCGCGACGAGATCCGGCCCCGCTTCGGGATCATGCGCGCGCGCGAGTTCCTGATGAAGGATGCGTACTCGTTCCACCTGGGCGAGGAAGGCCTGGTAGCCGAATACAACAACATGCACGCCACCTACACCCGCATCTTTACCCGCCTGGGGCTGGATTTCCGCGCAGTGCTGGCCGATTCGGGCGCCATTGGCGGCGACGCCTCCCAGGAATTCCATGTGCTGGCCGACTCGGGCGAGGATGCGATTGCGTTCTCCACCGGCTCGGACTACGCCGCCAACCTGGAAACCGCGCAGGCCGCGCTGCCTGCCGCGCGCGCTGGCGCCAGCGAAGCCCTGCGCAAGGTGGACACGCCAACGCAGAAAACCTGCGAGGAGGTAGCCGCCTTGCTGGGCATCGAGCTGGCCCGCACGGCCAAGTCCATCGCGGTGATGACTGAGGCCGGCTTTGTTCTGGCGCTGGTGCGCGGCGACCACGCCGTCAATGAGGTCAAGCTGGGCAAGGTGGCAGGTTTGGCGGATTACCGCATGGCCACCGAAGCCGAGATTCTCGAACACCTGGGCAGCGAGCCCGGTTTCCTGGGTCCGATCAATGCCCAGAAACCCATTCGCATAGTCGCCGACCACGAGGTCGCCGCACTGGCTGACTTCGTAATCGGCGCGAACGAGCCCGGCTACCATCTCGCCGGCGTCAATTGGGGCCGTGACCTGCCCGAACCCGAAACCGTCGCCGATATCCGCAACGTCCTGGCCGGGGACCGCGCCCAGGACGGCGGCGAACTGCGCATCGTGCGCGGCATCGAGGTAGGCCACGTGTTCCAGCTGGGCCGCAAGTACGCCGAAGCGATGGGCGCCACCGTGCTGGATGAGAACGGCAAGGCCACCGTGCTCAGCATGGGCTGTTACGGCATTGGCGTTTCGCGCATCGTGGCCGCGGCCATTGAACAGAACCACGACGCCGCCGGCATCATCTGGCCCCAGCCGATGGCACCTTGGGCCGTGGCCATCTGCACCATCAATCCGAAGAACGACGTGGCGGTCACCGAAGCGGCGCAGCAGTTGTTCGACGAACTGCAGGCCGCTGGCATCGACGCGGTGATGGACGACCGCGGCCTGCGCCCGGGGCAGATGTTCGCCGACATCGAGCTGATCGGCATCCCGCACCGCGTGGTGATCTCAGAACGCGGTCTGGTTGCGGGCACCTTCGAGTACCGGGCGCGGCGAGCCACCGAGGCAGAGAACCTGGGGCGTGAGGAGCTACTGGCAAAGCTGATTGGTTAGTTGCCAACAGCCTATTTCGACCACGAAATGGCGACGCACAAAGCGGCTCCCGGCTTCTGGTTTTGATTCCAGACCCAGTGAGTAGCGGCAAGCGGGTCGGGTCAAATCCGCAGGGGCGGCGCACATGGTTCTGCGCCGTTTCCGTAGACGCAGATGTGTCTTACGGAAATTACCGGCCGGCTTGTGGACACGGCAGCTTCATCGCCGGGCGCGCCGTTAGAGCCTGCCCCGTACGTGATGCGGGGGCGGCATTCTTTTGGTTACTTTGACCAGTCCTTCGGACTGTTGAGGTGCGCTTCTTTTCCGTTCAAGGAAAAGTGTCTCGCGCAGAGCGCGTTTTTCAACCGCCGAATGGCTGGTCACCGCTCTGCTGTTTCAAAGACACGCAAAGTCCCTGGGTCCCTGCTTTCGCTGCGATGACGACTAAAAATCTCTCATCCCTGACGCATAAAGGTTCAGAGATTCTTCCGCGCAGGCAGCAGCAGATTGCCGAACAGCAGTCCCGCCACCAGCGCCATCACGATGTTGACCACCGCCATCAGCGCGGTGTTACCCACTGCCACGTCCTGCTGCTGCAGCAGGCTGATGACCCCGCGCAGCGAATTGCTGCCGGGCACCAGCATGATGATGCCAGGCACCCGGATAATCGCGCCCGGTTTGTGGGCCAGGCGTGCAAACAGATTGCCCGCGGCGGTCAGCGTGAGTGCGGACAGGAATATGCCGACCGGGCTGCCCCAGGCCTCGCCGGCGTAACGTGAAATCAGATAGCCGCAGATCGCCGCGGCCATGACCCAGCCGTAATCACGCCGATGGGCCTTGAACAGCACCGCGAACGCGTAGGCCACCAGCACCAGCGAAGTCCATTCCACCCAGTCCGGCTGCGGCCGCAGCGCGCGCACCTCTGGATACAGGCCGACCAGTTGCACCAGGGTCAACGCGATCATGGTGCCGACGGTCAGTTTGAGGATGGTGGCAATGGCCCCGGCGAAACGCGCGGTGCCTGAAACCAGATGCCCACTGGTCAATTCGTTGACCGCATTGGTCAGGGTCATGCCGGGCAACAGCACCACCAGCGACGCGATAATCACGCTGTTGAGGTTGAGTGGCTGGATGAAACTGGATACCAGCACCGCGACGATGCCGGCCATGAATGCCGAGACCGCATCACTGGCTTCCCGCAGGCGCGGCCGATGTTCATTCAACAGCGACTGCACACCAATCAACAGGCCAATCACGGTGGCCGTGGCCACATCGACCCAGGGCAATCGCCACAGTCCGGCCACCGCGCCGGACGCCAGCGCAAAAGCCAGCAGCTGGGTGGCGCGCCAGCGCAGGCTGGGTTTGCTGTCCAGCGAACGCAGCGCGGTGTGGCCCTGGGCGATGCTCATGCTGCCGCCGGCAACGGCTTCGGCGATGCGGTCCGACTCTCCCAGTTTGTAGAGGTCGTTCTCGCCAGGCGCCAGGCGGATCAGCCGGGTCACGTAGCTGGCACCCATGGGCTTGGACGGATCGCTGAAGCTGAGGATCAGGCCAGTGGGGTTGGACCAGGGCTCGCAATCGAGTCCAAGCCGGGCGGCCAGTGCGACTACCGCGCCTTCCAGCCGCTGCGCGGTGGTGCCGTAGGTGTGCAGGCGGCTGGCCGTTTCGCATACAAAAGCGATGCGCTGTGCGTAGGTGGCCGTGGGCATGGAGGTTCGCAGCATGGCCGGTAGTTTAGAGGCTGGCGCGGCGGACTGGCTTCGGCATTACGCGCGGATGGGTATGCTAGCCATCCCGCCGCCGCCGCCCTATGCTCGTTCCACGCGCAATATGACTCCGACCGACGCCCGCCCCCGCTTTGAAACAGACGATGCCGATCCTTCGCAGGTACGGCTGGCGGGGCAGTGGACGCTGGCTACCGCACTGCAGGTAGCCGAGCGCCTGCGCGAGATGCCGGCAGCGGTCAGGCGCATCGACGCGACTGGCATTTCCCGCATCGATTCGGCCGGTGTGCTGCAGTTGCTGCGCCATGCCGCGCGCCACGATATCCCAGCCGAAGACCTGCAATTCCGCGACGAGCACCAGGCGCTGGTATCGACGATCGAAGATGTCGCCGACGACCGTCCCAAGAAGAAACGCGACTACGGCTTCGTCGCCGCGCTGGCGCGACTGGGCTACCGGGTGCAGGACAACGCCAAGGAAATGCTGGCCCTGGTCAGCTTCATCGGCGAGAACCTGGTGAAGCTGCTGCGCATCGTGCGCGAGCCACGACGCCTGCGCGTGACCGCCACGGTCTTCCACATGGAACAGGTGGGCCTGGACGCCGTGCCGCTGGTGATCCTGCTCTCCTACCTGGTCGGCGCGGTCATTGCCTTCCTGGGCTCGACCATCCTGCGCGACTTCGGCGCCGAGATTTACGTAGTGGAACTGGTCAGCATCGCCTTCCTGCGCGAATTTGCCGTGCTGCTCACCGCCATCGTCCTGGCCGGACGCACCGCCAGCGCCTTCACCGCGCAGATCGGGGCGATGAAGAGCCGCGAGGAGATCGACGCAATCCGCACCCTGGGCCTGGACCCGATCGACCTGCTGGTGATCCCGCGCCTGCTGGCCCTGCTCATCACCCTGCCACTGCTGACGTTCATTGCGATGATGGCCGGCCTGGCCGGCGGCGTCACCGTTGGCGCGTTCGACCTGGGCATCCCGCCCCAGATGTACCTGGCACGCATGCATGACACGCTGGAAATACGCCATTTCTATGTCGGCATGGCCAAGGCACCGGTATTTGCCTTGATCATCGGACTGATCGGGTGCCTGGAAGGGCTGCAGGTGGAAGGCACCGCGCAGTCGGTGGGCGAACGCACCACGTCCAGTGTGGTGCAGGCCATCTCCCTGGTGATCATCCTCGACGCAATGGCCGCGCTGTGGTTCATGAAGATGGACTGGTAGCAAAACGACGCATGCGTCATCGAGCCCAGGCGCGCTGTGCGCACAAATGTTCACTGCCAATGGAACAATGCTGTACCCGGCTTCCCCTTTCCCAGGATCCACGCCCGCAGTGTCAATGACCCCCACCAGTTCCGCCACCAGCCCCATCATCCGCGTGCGCGGACTGACCAATCGCTTTGGCGAACAGACCGTGCATGAAAACCTGGACCTGGACGTGCAGCGTGGCGAGATCCTTGGCGTGGTCGGGGGCTCGGGCAGCGGCAAGTCGGTGCTGATGCGCTCGATCCTGGGGCTGCGCATTCCTGACGCAGGCGACATGGAAGTACTCGGCACCGATGCACGATCCACACGCCCGGAAGATCGCCAGACCATCCAGCGCAATACCGGCGTGCTGTTCCAGGACGGCGCGCTGTTTTCGTCTTTGACGGTCGGCGAGAACGTGCAGGTGCCGTTGAAGGAACACCATGGCGACTTGCCTGACAGCTGGCATTACGAGCTGGCCTTGCTGAAGGTGAAGCTGGCCGGCCTGCCAGCGGACGCCTTGAACAAGCTGCCCTCGCAACTGTCTGGCGGCATGCGCAAACGCGCAGGGCTGGCACGTGCGCTGGCACTGGATCCGCCGTTGCTGTTCCTTGACGAACCCACTGCCGGCCTGGATCCGATTGGTGCGGCGGCATTCGACCGCCTGATCCGCACCTTGCAGCAAGCGCTGGGATTGACCGTCTTCCTCATCACCCACGACCTGGACACCCTGTACGCTATCTGCGACCGGGTTGCGGTGTTGGCCGACCGCAAGGTGGTGATCAACGCACCGATCACCGAGGTCGAAAAGCTTGACCACCCCTGGGTGCAGGAATATTTCCATGGCCCGCGCGCACGTGCTGCGCGCGATGGCCGCGATGCTTATCTAGAAAGAACCCGCGCAGAGGCGACCTGAGAACATGGAAACCAAGGCCAATTACATCCTCATCGGCGCCTTCACCATCATCATTGCAACAGCGCTGTTGCTGTTCGGCCTGTGGGCGGCGAAATACTCATCCGAGCGCAGCTGGCAGCAGTACGAAGTGGTGTTCCGCGAGGCCGTCACCGGCCTGTCGGTTGGTAGTCCCGTGCAATACAACGGCATTGCGGTGGGTTCCATCACCAAGCTTTCGCTGGCCCCCAACGACCCGCGTCAGGTCATCGCCCGGATCCGGCTTGAATCAAGCACGCCGGTGAAGACCGATACCCGCGCCAAGCTGGGCATCACCAGCCTCACCGGCCCGGCCATCATCCAGTTGAGCGGGGGCACGCCCCAGGCACCGGCACTGACCTCGGTCGACAAACGCGAGGTGCCGGTTATCCAGACCTCGCCCTCGGCGCTGCAAAACATTACCGACACCGCCAACCGCATCGTTGAGCGCCTGGACCAGGTGTTGAGCGACCAGAATGTGGCCAGTATCGGCGCCACCCTGACCAATCTTGAAACCATCAGCGGTTCGCTGGCCAGCCGCGACGAAGGCCTGCAGGCGCTACTGGCCAGCGCGCGCGATGCGACAACCAACCTGGACCGCACCCTGGACACCACCAATGGCACCATCCAGCGGCTGGACCAGAATCTGGTCAAGCAGTTGCCGCCAATACTGAGCAAGCTGGAAAGCACGCTGGCCAAGATGGACAAGGCTGCGGGTAATGCCGATGCGATCCTTGGCGAAAACCGCGCGGCCATCAACAGTTTTGCCAGCGACGGACTGGGCCAGTTGGGCCCCACCCTGTCCGAGCTGCGCAGCCTGATCCGCGACCTGCGCCAGGTCAGCGACCGGCTGGAAGGCAATCCGGCCCGCTACCTGCTTGGCCGCGACGCACCCAAGGAGTTCGAACCCGAATGAAGTCCATGCGAAACGCTCCGCACATTCTTGCCGCCTGCGTGGCCCTGCTTGCCGGCTGCTCGGTACTGGGCAGCAAGCAGCGCGACCCGGTGACGATCTACGCGCCCGTGATCAAGGTCGCCGCAGATCCGGACTGGCCTGTGGTGAGTTGGCAACTTGCGGTTGCCAAACCCACGGCCGCACGCGTGGTGGACAGTGCGCGTATCGGGGTGCGCCCTGTCCCGGGGGAAGTACAGGTCTACAAAGGCGTGAGCTGGTCGCAGCCGTCCACGGACCTTGTCGAAACCACGGTGTTGCGTGGACTTGAGGACTCGGGAAAGATTCGTGCGGTCGCCCGCGTCGGTAGCGGTATCCGTGCCGATTACAAGCTGGTCATGGACCTGCGCCGCTTTGAATCGGACTACGCCGGCAATGCAGTTCCCGCCGCCACCATCGAGGTGACCGCCAAATTGCTGCACGCCACCGACCAGCGCGTCGTGGCCTCGCACACCTTCCTGCAGGTGGAGCCTGCGGCCGGAACCGACGTGGCGCAGGTGGCGGCGGCTTTCGAGCAGGCCCTGGAAAAGGTGGGAAGCCAGCTGGTGGGCTGGGTGCTGACCACTGGCGAAGCGGACGCGCGCAGTACGCACTGACCGCCCGGTCTGAACGCCACACGCACGCGCTCAGGCCATGATCCGGCGAAAGGTCAGGTTGATCCGCTCGGCCACCGGCCTGGCCGTACGCGGCAAGGCGTGCCGGTAGTGCTGCTGGGTGTCGCCACCCATCACCAACAGGCTGCCGTGCGGCAAGGCGATCTCCAGCTTGCGCGAAGGCTCGCGAAACGCCTTCAGCACGAAGCGCCGCGTCGCCCCCAGGCTCAACGAGGCGATCACCGGCTGTTTTCCCAGCTCCGGCTCGTTGTCGGCATGCCAGCCCATGCAGTCACGGCCATCCCGATAAAGATTGGCCAGCACGCTGTTGAACTCGTAACCCAGTGTTTGCATCAAATGCTGCCGCACGGCCACCAGCGCCGTAGGCCAGGCCTGTGGCTCGAAGCGGACACCGGAATAGGTATAGGAACTGCCCGCGTCGCCTATCCAGCTGCTGAGGCGCGGCGAGTCCACATTGCGCCCGAACAGGCGGATACGATGGGTCTGCCAGTCGATCGAATCGCGCAGCTCCCGGAATAGCGCATCGGCCTGTGCGGCTGGCATCCACTGGGGCGCGTAGCGGAGTTCGGCTCCGGTCAGCGCCAGCTCGTTGATCTTGCAGAACTCCGGAAGCGATAGGGTCATGCCGGAATGCTCGCGGATTTGCCCCTTCCCGTGCAAACACTGAAAATGGCCACCGCCACGGACCAGCCATGGAGTAGATGATGAGCGATGTCGAACGAGACGTGATGGAATACGACGTCGTGACCGTGGGTGCCGGCCCCGCCGGCCTGTCCTTCGCCATCCGGCTCAAGCAGCTCAATCCGGACATCAGCGTCTGTGTCATTGAAAAGTCCAGCACCATCGGTGCGCATATCCTGTCAGGCGCCGTGATCGAACCCGGCCCGCTGGATGCGCTGCTACCCGGCTGGCGCGACGCACCGCCACCGGTCTGCGTCGCAGCCACCGAGGACGAGTTCTGGCACCTGGGCAAGACGGGCGGCCACAAGTTTCCATTCGTGCCGCCAGGCATGAACAACCATGGCAATTTCATTGTCAGCCTTGGCGCGATGTGCGCGTGGCTGGCGCCGCAGGCCGAAGCACTGGGCGTGGAGATCTACCCCGGATTTGCCGCTGCCGAAACGCTGCACGAACTCGATGCCGATGGAAGCAGTGGAAAAGTCATCGGCGTGCGCATCGGCGACATGGGCGTGGCCCGCGATGGCTCGCACAAGCCTGGTTACACGGCCGGCATCGACATCCGCGCCAAGGTCACCGTGCTGGCCGAAGGCGCGCGCGGCCACCTCACCAAGCGTCTGGTCAAGCAGTTCGCGCTGGACCAGGACAGCGACCCGCAGGCCTATTCCATTGGCATCAAGGAACTCTGGCAGGTGCCAGAAGGGCGTGTATCGCCCGGCAAGATCGTGCATACGCTGGGCTGGCCCGCCGATAACCGCACCTATGGCGGCAGTTTCCTTTACCACCTGCACAACAACCAGATCGCACTGGGCTATGTCAGCGGCCTGGATTATCAGGATCCGCAGTACAAGCCATGGGAAGCCTTCCAGCAATGGAAGAACCACCCGCTGATTGGTCCCTTGCTGGAAGGTGGCACCCTACTTTCGGCGGGCGCGCGCGCCATTGTCACCGGCGGCTGGCAGTCGCTGCCCAAGGTTGAAATGCCTGGCGCGTTGCTGATCGGCGACACTGCCGGCCTGCTCAACGTGCCCAAGATCAAGGGCACGCACCAGGCAATCCGCAGCGGCATGCTGGCCGCCGAGCATCTGGCGCAATCGATGGATCCGGCCGGTTTCGATGCCAGGCTCCGTGCCTCCGATGCCATGAAAGAGTTGCGCGTAGTCCGCAACATAAAGCCGGGATTCAAGAAAGGCCTGTGGTGGGGCATGTTGAATGCCGGCTGGGAAACCGTCACGCGCGGACTGTCGCCCTGGACGCTGAAGGTCAAGCCAGACTGGTGCTCACTGGACAAGGTCGGCGCGCATGAGCAACCCAAACGCGATTACGTGCAACGCACATTGCCGCCGCGCGACCGCCTGCAGGGCGTTTACTTCGCCGCCACCGAGCACGACGAAGACCAGCCCGTGCATTTGAAGGTCGCGGACACCTCGATCTGCATCACCACCTGCGCCGAGGAATACGACAACCCCTGCACCCGCTTCTGCCCCGCCAACGTCTACGAAATCGTGTCGGACGTGCACGCTGATGGAAGCGAGGGCAAGCGCCTGCAGATCAACGCCGCCAACTGCGTGCACTGCAAGACCTGCGACATCAAGGATCCCTACGAAATCATCACCTGGGTGACACCAGAGGGTGGTTCGGGGCCGAATTACCAGAA
>JBDSUI010000107.1:0-9243 GCA_039927795.1 Pseudoxanthomonas sp. | reverse complement strand
TAGGTGTTGCCGGTGGGACGGCGCTCCACCAACTCCACGCAGCCAATCTCGACAACGCGATTGCCTTTCTTCCACTCCAGGCCGGTGGTTTCGGTATCAAGAATGATCTGGCGCATGCATCGAGCTTACCCTGCAGCAGGCGAGGCGAACAGCTTGAGCTCGATCGCGTCAGGTGCTAGCCGCACCATTTTCTCGTAGCGGAAATCCAGCTTCTGCAACACCCGGATAGAGCCTGCGTTGCGCGGGTCGGTGATGGCGACGATACGCGCCATGCCCAGTGTTGCGCGCGCCTCGGACAGCACCGCCCTGGCCGCTTCCACCGCGTAGCCGTGGCCGCAGAACTCAGGCAGCAGCGCATAGCCCAGATCCACGTCGGGCAAGGTGGCGCGTTTGACCAGGCCGCACAGGCCCATCCTCTCCCCATTACCCTTCAGGTGCACGCAATACAGGCCGAAACCATGCGCGGCATAGCTGGCCACGGGCCCCATGCGCAGGTAGGCCTGCGCATCGTCCAGATTGTGCACGCCACGGTCGCCAATGTTTGCCAGGAAGCTGGGCTCGTTGAGCAACCGGTAGATGAAGGCCACGTCGGCCCAGTTTTCATCGCACAACTCATGCAGTGACAGACGCGTAGTTTCGATCACCACATTGGTCACCGGTCAGCGTACCGGCCTGAGGTCGCGATAGCCCTCGGCCGCTACGCGGGCCAGCAGGTCCACGCGTTCATTGTCTGGATCGCCGGAATGGCCCTTCACCCAGCGCCATTCGATGGTGTGGCGCTGGGTTGCGGCATGCAGGCGTTCCCACAGGTCACGATTTTTTACCGGGGCGCCGCCTGCCGTCTTCCAGTTGCGGCGTACCCAGTTGGGCATCCACTCGGTGATGCCCTGGCGCACGTATTGCGAGTCGGTCTGCAAGCTGCCGCGGCAGGGCTCGCTGAGCGCTTCCAGAGCCATGATCGCAGCCATCAGCTCCATGCGGTTGTTCGTGGTCAGCGCTTCGCCGCCGGCCAGTTCGCGTTCCTTGCCCTGATAACGCATCACTGCGGCCCAGCCGCCGGGGCCGGGATTGCCCAGGCAGGAGCCGTCGGTATGGATTTCCACTTCTTTCATCGGTTGTTGTTCTCTTTCATGCGGGTGCGGCACCGGCCTGCCATTGACGCTTGATCAGGGCCGGTGGAATAAGGGCAGCAGTTCTTTTTTCCACTTCCAGCAGGCAACTGCAACGCAGGCGCCGCGTGGCCGGGTTCTGCGCAGCGTGCGATTCCCGCCACACCGGCCCCACATAAGCGGGGCCGGCAGCACAGGCCTGCAGACCCAACGCGCCCAGGCGCTGGTTCCAGGTCTGGACATGGCGCGGCTGCAGTCCGCTTCGACGCCAACGAGCGCGATAGGGGCTCCAGGGATTGAGTACGAACAGCAAAAGCCGTCCGCCCGGTTCCAGGACCCGTGTGCATTCGTCCAGCAGGCCGTCGCGACCATCGTCCAGCACGTGCTGAATGATGACGTTGCCGATCGATTCATCGGGCAGCGGCAGCGGCAGCCCGCATTGCACGCTACCGGCATAGCTATCGTCGCGGGGGTGCAGCCACAGGCTGCGCGCAGGCAGATCAGGACCTTGCGGCGATAGACGCGACTGCACTGGCCCCAGCCAGAGCCAGGGTGCTTGCGCGGGCCGTGCAAGCAAGGCACCACGGATGGGATCGTGCTCAGCCGCAAGCACCGCTTGGCCGCCGGGGCTGTCGAACCAGGCCAGGGAATTGGGTTGACGGCGGATCTGCAGGACAGGCATGTTTGGAATTGTAGAGGACCGCTGCCAAGTCCCTGCACACTGACTCCCACAAACGGGTGACCGATGCGCCTTACTGCCCTGCCCGCTTTTGAAGACAACTACATCTGGGTGCTGGCTGACGATGAGGGCAACGCCGTGATCGTTGACCCCGGCGATGCCGCGCCGGTACTGGCCGCCTGCGAAAAGGGGCTGCAGCCTGCTGGAATCCTGATCACCCACCACCATTCCGACCACGCGGGTGGAGTGGTCGCCCTGCGCGAACGCTTTCCGACCCTGCCGGTCTTCGCAGCCGACGACCCGCGCATTCCCGACGCCACTGAACGCGTCGGGGAAGGCGACCACTTCCAGCTGAACGGCTGGAATTTCCAGGTGTTGGCGGTTCCCGGCCACACCCTCAGCCACATCGCATTCCATGGGGCCAAGGGGCACCTGTTCTGTGGAGATACCCTGTTCAGTCTGGGCTGCGGCCGGCTCTTCGAAGGCACGCCGTCACAGATGCTGGCCTCCATGGAGCACCTTGCCCGCCTGCCCGGTGAAACGGCCGTGTGCTGCGGCCACGAGTACACTCTGGCCAACGCCGCCTTCGCCCGGGCCGTGGACCCCGCCAACGATGCCCTGCGTCGCCGTACCGAGGAAGCCCAAGCCATGCGCAATGCCGACCGCCCCACCCTGCCCTCCACCCTGACCCTGGAGCTGGCGACCAATCCCTTCCTGCGCGTGGACGCCACCGCTGTCCGCCAGTCAGTAGCGCAGCGGCTGGGTCGCCAGCCGCGCGACCGGGTGGAAGTTTTCGCTGAACTCAGGCGCTGGAAGGACGCATTCCGCGCATGAGGCCGGCGGGCCGGCGGGCGTGGTTGTTGTCGTGCGCGCTCGGATTTTCTGGACTGTGCCAGGCCCAGGTCATGGCCGCACGCGAATCGGCTATGCCGGGACTGCAGATCGCCGCATCCACGGTCGCTCCGGTCGCTCCGCCACTGGCCCTGGATTCCCTGCCGGTGTCTGCCTCCGCCCTGAACCAGCGCAATGGACGCGAGATCTACGAGCAGTTCCGCGGTGGCCTGGCCGATCCCAGCTGTGATGCCTCGGCCACCAGCGCCCGCTGGAAAAAGCACTTCGGCCACGCGCCCGGCCGCCTGGCCCGGGCCAATGACGATCTGCTGCCGTTGTTCGGCTACGTGGTCGACTCCCTGCGCAGCGCCGGCCTGCCCACCGAATTCGCCCTTATCCCGTTTGTGGAAAGTGGCTATAAGCCCGGCGCGCGCAGCGCCAGTGGCCCGGCCGGACTGTGGCAATTCATCGGCGTGACCGCGCGCAACCACGGCGTGGCCATGCATAGTGGCTATGATGGCCGCCTTTCACCGGTCGACTCCACCCAGGCCGCAGTGCGTTACCTGAAGACACTGCACGGGATGTTCGGCGGCGACTGGCGACTGGCCGTGATGGGCTACAACGCCGGCGAGTACCGGATCCTGCAGTCGATGCGCAGTGCCGGCATGAACGCCCAGAACGCAAATCCCGCCCAACTGCCCGGGCTTTCCGGCATCACCTATGCCTACGTCGAAAAACTGCATGCCTTGGCCTGCATCTTCCAGCAGGCGGATGATCGCGAGGAATGGTTGCGCACGCTTGACCGCCCCGTTCCCCGACTGGCCTCGCAAACCTTGCCCGGCGAAGTGACCAGCCTGGAGGCCTGGGCCGCACGCCAAGGCTATGACAGCGCGTTGTTGCAAAGGCTCAATCCCGCACTGGCCGCCGGAGTGCCGCGTGGCGGCAAGCAGTTGCACGTGCTCGCACCGTCGGACAGCAAGGCCCGTTCCGCACTCGATTACATCGCCAAGGCCCCCGAGCCCACCAGGGCCGGCACACCTTTGATGGCCAATGAGTCAACGCCTGAGCACCCAAACGCAGGTGCGACCCACACCGTGCAACGCGGAGAATCGGCATGGACCATTGCCCGCCGCTACGGCCTGCAGTCACAGGAATTATTGTCCCGCAATGGCCTGAGCGGCGCGGCGGTGCTGCGACCCGGCATGGTGCTGAAGCTCGACGCTGAAGCGGGCGGAAAGTGAGCCACGAACTATGGGCGCCATAGCCACGCTGCGAAAGGTGGCAAAATGGCCACTGCTCAATCAGTGAGAACGTCCATGGGTTTCCTGCAAGGCAAGCGCGCCCTCATCACCGGCATCGCCAGCGATCGCTCCATCGCCTCGGGCATTGCCGAGGCCATGCATCGCGAGGGTGCGGAACTGGCTTTCACCTACCAGAATGATCGCCTCAAGTCGCGCGTCGAGAAAGCGGCGGCCGAATACGGCAGCAATATCGTGCTGCCGCTGGACGTCTCCGACGACGCACAGATCACGGCCTGTTTCGAACAGCTGGGGCAGCATTGGGACGGTTTCGACATCCTGGTGCACGCCATTGCCTTTGCGCCACGCGAAGCGATCACCGGCGGTTTCCTGGACGGCCTGACCCGCGAGAACTTCGCTCTGGCACACGATATTTCCGCCTACTCGCTGGCGGCACTGGCCAAGGCCGCGCGTCCTGCCATGCAAGGCCGCAAGGGCGCGATACTGACGCTGAGCTACCTGGGTGCGGAACGCGCGTTGCAAAATTACAACGTGATGGGCGTCGCCAAGGCCAGCCTGGAATCGACAGTGCGCTACCTTGCGCTCAACCTTGGCCCGGAGGGCATCCGCGTCAACGCGGTGTCGGCCGGTCCGATCAAGACCCTGGCGGCCGCCGGCATCGCCGGTTTCCGCAGCATCCTGGGCCATGTGGAAGCCTACTCGCCACTGCGTCGCACCGTGACCATCGAGGATGTCGGCAACGTCAGCGCGTTCCTCTGTTCGGACCTGGCAGCGGGCGTCACCGGCGAAGTGACGTACGTGGATGCCGGTTACAACATTCTGGGCATGACCGGAATCGGCGACGAATAGCCAGTTCGGCAATCACAAAAAAAGCCCGGCAATGCCGGGCTTTTTTATTGCAGCAGCGGTCGGCGCTGCGGTTACGGACTGCCCTTACAGGCGCGCCTCGTTGCGCGTCACCTTGAAGTTCTTGCGCAAGGCTTTCACGAACGACTCCACTGCACCCGCGCCCTGAACCTGTACCAGTTGCTGCTGCAATTGCTTGCGGTTCTCTTCCGGCAACTTGGCCGGGTCGCCTTCGTTGACCTTGTTGACCACGAACACCGCATAGGCCCCGTTCTCCAGCCTTGCCTTGGCCGCAGACGCCTTGCCTTGCGCAGGACGCTGGGCTTCGAAGATGGCCTGGTTGATCTCCGGCGACGGCACCGGCTGTCCGCGCGGAATACCCGGAATCTCTGCGGTCTGCAACTTGCCGGCGGCGGCGATGGCCTGCAGGGTTTCGCCCTTGGCGATACGCGCCAGGATCGCGTCCGCAGCGGCCTCGGCCGCCTTTGAGCTGCGGTCGGCACGGATCGCCGCAAGCACTGCGTCGCGCACCTGTGCCAGTGGCTGGGCCTGTTCCGGCGTGTGCTGCACTACGCGGATAACCACGCTGTGCTTGGGCCCGATTTCAATCGGGTCACTGGTAGTGCCGTCCTGCACCAACGTGTCGGAGAACGCGGCCCGCAGTACCGCCGGATTGGCGGCGATGCCTGCGGCCGTGGCCCGCGAAAACGGACCGATGCGCTGCACCGGCAAGCCCACGGTCCTGGCCGCAGGGCCAAGTGCGGTGGGATTCTTCAGGACTTCGTTGACCAGGCGCCCGGCAAGCTCGTTATAGGCGCGCTCGCCATCTGCATCGCCCTGCTCACGGGCCAGTTCGTCGTGGACTTCCTCGAACGACCTGCCCTTGCCTGCCTTGATTTCACGCAGCTGCAGCACGTGGTAGCCGAAGTCGGTCTTGACCGGGCCACGGACCTCGCCAGGCTGCATGGAGAACAAAGCATCCTCGAACGGCTTGGCCATCACGCCCTTGTCGACCCAGCCCAGGTCACCACCGCTGTCCCTGGAACCCGGATCCTGGGTATTGGCTTTGGCCAACGTCGCGAAATCAACCCCGGGCGCCTTGGCCTGCGCAGCCAGTGCGCCGGCCTTGTCTTCGACCGCCTTGCGGGTAGCCGCATCTGCATCAGCGGGCACGGTTATCAGGATATGCGAGGCAAGCCGTTGCTCTGCGGACATGAAGCGGGCCTTTTCCTCCTCGTAGCGCTTGCGCAAGGCGGCTTCATCCGGCGCCGCCGTAGCGGCCGGCAGCTTCGCACCATCCACTTCCACGTATTCAAGGGTCACCGACTCACCCTGCTTGAAGTCGCCCTTGTGGCTGTCATACCAGGCTTTGGCCTGTGCATCGGTTACCGCAGCCGCCGCTGCATCAGCAGCGGGCACCGGCACCGCCACAATGGTGACGTCGCGGGTTTCAAACAGCAGCTTGACCAGACGACCGAATTCGCTGGCAGTGACGAAATCCGATTGTCGGATACCTTCCGGCACCAGGTCTTCCTGCATGCTCTTGCGAATCTGGTTCTGGAACTCTACCGGGCTCAACGCAGGCGTCTGCGACGACAGCATCAAAGCGTACTGCGAGGGACTGAATTTTCCGTCCACCTGGAACGCCGACTCTTGAGAGATAACCTTGCGCACCACCGCATCGCTCGCCACGATTCCCGAGCGCTTGGCAGCAAGCGCAAGCACTTCCTGGTCAATCAAGCGCTCCAGCACCAGCAGCTTGTTCTCGGGGGTCTCGAACTCACGGGGGTCGAAGCGCTCGCCCATTGCCTGACGCTGCTGCTGGCGGGCCTGCTCGAAACCGGCGCGGAATTCTTCGCTGGTCACTTCGCCGTGTTCCCACAACATGGACAAGGGCCACCAGCCCGGCGCCGACTGCCACCAGCTGGGCGGCGCCTCGACCTTGGCTACTGCACTGTCCGGGCCGCCGCCCACGTATTCGTTGACGCCCAGAAAGGCGAAGGGAATGATCAGCAAGCCCAGGACGGCCGTAGCAATCCAGCCGGAAGTCTTGTCGCGGAGTTTCTGCAGCATCGTGGAGTCAGGCCCGGGTTCGTGAGCCGCGCAGTTTAGCGCGCTTCGCAAACTTCCCAAAACGCGGGCAAGACAGGCGTCCATCGGCCGGAACGACTGCAAAGGCGACACTCCGGAGCATGCTGGTGAGGAACAAAATAATCTGCAAACAAAAAGGGCGCCGTGAGGCGCCCTTTGTGCTTAAAAATGGCGGAGTGGACGGGACTCGAACCCGCGACCTCCGGCGTGACAGGCCAGCATTCTAACCAACTGAACTACCACTCCGCGTTGAACTTTTGAACTATTGCCAGGTGCTGATGGTGGGTGCTGAGGGTTTCGAACCCCCGACCCTCTCCGTGTAAGGGAGACGCTCTACCGCTGAGCTAAGCACCCTAGCGAGTTGATTAGTTTACGGCATCCTTCAGAGCCTTACCAGCTTTGAATGCAGGATTTTTCGATGCTGCGATATTGATGGTGTCGCCGGTCTTCGGGTTCCGGCCTGTGCGAGCTGCGCGCTCACGCACCTGGAACGTACCGAAACCAACCACGGTCACGCTGTCGCCCTGCTTCAGCGCTTTCGTGATGGAGGCGATCACGGCATCCACTGCACGTGCCGCATCAGCCTTGCTCAGGTCGGCGCTTGCAGCGACGGCATCGATCAAATCGGTTTTGTTCATCTTGGAGACTCCCTGTGCGGCATTGCCGCGGAATAAGTAATCGGCCATGTCCAGTGCTGTGGACTGGACATGATCCGAGCGAGTGGGCCGTGAGCTGCATAAGAAACAAGGCGCCCGCGGGTGGTGCAGTTATACCAGCGGGCAAAAGACCACGCAACCCGAAAACTCAATAACAGCGCGGGTTTTGAGGCATTTCTCTATCGCGTGGCACATTATTCTCAGTGCTTGACGTCGGTCTGAACCGCACCCTTACGCGACTCGCGAACCGGCACTTTCGCGCCGCCACCCGGCGCCGCTGGAGTCGGTGGACGCTCAAGCGCAAGGTCAAGTACCTCATCAATCCAGCGCACCGGAATGATCTTCATGCCTTGCGTGACGTTGGCCGGAATATCTGCAAGATCCTTGCGGTTCTCTTCCGGAATAATGACCGTGGTGATGCCGCCGCGGATTGCCGCCAGCAATTTCTCTTTCAGCCCACCAATCGCCGACACGCGCCCACGCAACGTGATCTCTCCCGTCATCGCCACGTTGGCACGAACAGGATTCTTGGTCAGGGTGGAAACCAGCGCGGTAGCCATGGCAATGCCTGCACTGGGGCCGTCCTTGGGCGTAGCGCCATCGGGCACATGAAGATGCACGTCCTGCTTCTGCAGGAAATCGGTGTCGATGCCTAGGCTTTCCGCACGCGAACGCACCACCGACAGTGCAGCGGAAGCCGATTCCTTCATCACGTCGCCCAGTTGGCCCGTCAGGGTCAGGCCACCCTTGCCTGGTACCAGGCTGACTTCGATCTGCAACAGGTCACCACCGACTTCGGTCCAGGCAAGTCCGGTGACCAGGCCGATCTCGTTCTGTTCCTCGGCACGGCCGTAATCGAACCGACGCACACCCTGGTATTTTTCAAGGTTCTTTGAAGTGACGCTGATCGCGACCGGCTTCTTTTTCGCAGGCTTTGGGCCGCCCAAGGCGATTTCCTTCACCACCTTGCGGCAGATCTTGGCGATCTCGCGCTCCAGGTTACGCACTCCGGACTCACGCGTGTAATAGCGCACGATGTCGCGAATGGCGCTCTCGGCAATCTTCAATTCCTCCGGCTTCAGGCCGTTGGCCTTGAGTTGCTTGGGCACCAGATAGCGCTCGGCAATGTGGAGCTTCTCTTCTTCGGTATAGCCGGGGATCCTGATCACTTCCATGCGGTCCAGCAGCGGGCCGGGAATGTTCAGGGTATTGGAGGTTGCCACGAACATTACTTCGGACAGATCCAGGTCAACCTCGAGGTAGTGATCGTTGAAGGTATTGTTCTGCTCCGGGTCCAGCACTTCCAGCAAGGCCGAGGAAGGGTCACCGCGGAAATCCATCGACATCTTGTCGATTTCATCCAGCAGGAACAGCGGATTCTTGCTGCCGCTCTTGTTCAAATTCTGCACGATGCGGCCGGGCATGGAACCGACATAGGTACGCCGGTGCCCACGAATCTCCGCCTCGTCCCGTACGCCACCCAATGACATGCGCACGAACTTTCGGTTGGTCGCCTTGGCAATCGACTGGCCCAAGGATGTCTTGCCCACGCCTGGCGGACCTACCAGACACAGGATCGCGCCCTTCATCTTGGTCACGCGTGACTGCACAGCCAGATATTCCAGGATGCGCTCCTTGACCTTCTCCAGGCCATAGTGATCGGCGTCCAGCGTGTCCTGCGCCGCCTTCAGGTCCTTGCGTATCTTGGTGCGCTTTTTCCACGGCACCCCCAGCAACCAGTCCAGGTAATTGCGGACCACGGCCGCTTCGGC
>JBDSUI010000106.1:0-17939 GCA_039927795.1 Pseudoxanthomonas sp. | reverse complement strand
ACCACGTGGCCACCCGCATCTCACGCGTGCAGGACGCGCTGGGGCGCCGCATTGCGGTGGAGAACGTTTCCTATTACGCCGCGCCCTATCAGGCCATGGACGAAGTCGATTTCGTCAATGCGGTGTTGGCAGAAGCCGATTGCGACCTGCTCCTGGACGTCAACAACATCTACGTCAACGCCATCAACCATGGCTACGACGCCCACGATTTCCTGGCGCGCATGCCCTCGGCACGCGTCGTCTCGTACCACATCGCCGGTCACTACGACGAAGCCGACGACCTCAAGGTCGACACCCACGGTGCACCGGTGAAGGAAGCGGTCTGGTCGCTGCTGGAAGCAGCCTATCGCCTGCACGGCGTGCACCCTACCCTGCTGGAACGCGACTTCAATTTCCCGCCAATGTCCGTCCTGCTGGCCGAAGTGGAACGCATCCGCGCCCTGCAGCGCGGCGCGACGGCGGCAGCGATGCCGGGCATCACGCACCCGTTTGCGGGTCATGTCTGAGGCCCTGCGCGAACAGCAATACCAGCTGGCGGCGCACCTGCGTGACCCGGCTGCCAATCCAGCGCCGCCGGGGCTGGAAGAGCGCCGACTGTCGATCTATCGCGAATTGTTTTTCAACAACATCGAAGGACTGCTTGCGGGCAACTTCCCGGTGATCCGCAAGACCCTGGGCGATGCCGATTGGCGCAGGCTGGCGCGCGAGTTCTACGCGCAGCATCGCAGTCAGACACCACTTTTCGCAGATATCGGTCGCGAGTTCATCTGCTACCTGCAAGGTCGCGTCGAATCCGGCCGCCATGATCCCGGCTGGCTGGCGGAAATGGCCCACTACGAATGGGTTGAGCTGGGCCTGCAGATCGCTGACGATGCGGTTCCGGCACACGTAGACGACGGAAACCTGCTGACAGGCACGCCGATGCTGTCTCCTTTCGCCTGGCCGCTGGCCTATGTCTGGCCAGTGCAACATATCGGTCCCGACTACCAGCCGGCAACGCCACCGGCGGCGCCCACGCTGGTGCTGGTGCGGCGTGATGCGCAGTTCGAAATCCGGTTCGCAGAAATTTCCCCGCTGGTGTTCCGCCTGCTGGAGCTGTTGCGCGCGGGACAAGCCAGTGGTCGACAGCTACTGGAACAACTGGCTGCGGAAGCGGGCGCAGACGATCTGCCTGCATTCGTCGAACTGGGACGCGCAATGCTTGAGCGTATGCGCGAGGAAGGCACACTGTTGGGAACCGCCCCGTAGCGCGAGCTATTTTTTCGCTCGTCAAGCGCACGCATACGTCGCTCCTGCCAGCAGGGCTTGCGGGCTCTGCTACGCTTGCGCCGATGAATACGCCTGAAGAAACACCGACCACCACCCCCATGTCCCGTCGTTTCCGCGGCTATCTGCCTGTAGTGGTTGACGTGGAAACCGGTGGTTTCGACTGGAACCGCCATGCGCTACTGGAAATCGCGGTGGTGCCGATTGACCTGGATGCCGATGGCGCCTTCATCATGGGCGACACCGCAAGCGCCCACCTGATTCCCGCGCCTGGCACTGACATCGACCCGAAGTCGCTGGAATTCACCGGCATCATCCTGGACCATCCGTTCCGCTTGGCCAAGCCTGAAAAGGAAGCGCTGGAACATGTTTTCGCGCCTGTGCGCGTGGCCATGAAGAAGCACGGTTGCCAGCGCGCGATCCTGGTCGGCCACAACGCGCACTTCGACCTTAACTTTCTGAATGCCGCGGTGGCGCGCTCAGGCCACAAGCGCAATCCGTTCCACCCTTTCAGCGTGTTCGACACGGTGACCATGGCCGGCATGGCCTACGGGCAGACCGTGCTGGCGCGTGCGGTGCAAGCCGCCGGCATGGACTGGAATGCCGATGACGCGCATTCGGCGGTCTACGACACCGAGCAAACGGCCAAGCTGTTCTGCAAGATCGCCAACGCCTGGCCCAAGCCAGGCTGAGCCAACGGCACTGCTTCAGTCCTGCACGGGAACCGCAACCGGCGCCCGCGCGCCCAGGGTGGCGCCTGCCGAAACCCAGTCTCAGCGATTAGACCCATCGGCCCGACAAGCTCTTGGCGAGACTCGCACCGACCTGGATCGAGAGCATCGCTATGATCAGCAGCGCGATAATCAGCAGCGCGGCGGGCAGCAGCCACGAAGCAGTAGTAAGTGAGGGGCTCGCGACATGGGTTCGATGCGGGCTGGTTGGTAGGCGGTGTCTCATGGGTCCGTCCTACCGGACCCAGCTCAGGGTGCGTGCCGCATCCTGCGCACGTGATGTTGCCCGACCGTGGTCGCCATGAATAAAGAGTTGTAGACAGCCTCTTCCACCGCATCGACGCTGGCTTGCACACACCGCGCTCATGTCCTGGTTGGCCAGCTCGGTGCTGCTGTGTTTCGGCGCATCGAAGGCGCGGCATACCGAATCGTCGGCAGAAAACGCCAGCGCATAATCGCCACTGCCACTGCCATTGGTCGCCGAGCTGCCGGTGCGGCCCAGCCCCATTATTGCGCGTGAGGCCAGACGGCGCAGGTTGCGGTCACTAGGCTGCGCCTCGGTGGCGCGGATGACGACTACTGAACCTTCGCCTTTGTCATTGGCCGGGCCACGTGCCGAGATCGCATTGACGCGACGCGGTGCAACCAGAATACGGCCCGGAGCCCCGCCGACCCAAAACGTGCCACCGACGCACTCTACCTGCGTTGCCGCACCGCCTCGAACAGGGTTACGCCGGCCGCGACTGACACGTTGAGGCTTTCGATGTCACCGGGCATGGGAATTTTCACCAGCCCATCGCAATGCTCGCGGGTGAGCCGACGCATGCCGTCGCCTTCACCGCCCAGCACCAGCGCCACATTGCCACGCAGGTCGATGTCGTACAGCGAGGCTTCGGCCTCGCCGGCCAGCCCGTAGATCCACACGCCCAGCTGCTGCAGGTCGCGCAGACAGCGCGCCAGGTTGGTGACCGGGAATACAGGCAGGCGGTCGGCCGCGCCTGCGGAGGTCTTGCGCACGGTCGCGTTGACCGGCGCGGATTTGTCCTTGGGAATCACTACCGCCGTGGCACCAGCCGCCGCAGCGCTGCGCAGGCAGGCGCCCAGGTTGTGCGGGTCCTGCACACCGTCGAGCACCAGCACCAGTGCTTTGCCGTCGGCCGCTTCGATCAGGCCGGCCAGCTCGCCCTCGTCCCAGGTTTTCGCGGCCGCGTAGCGCGCCACCACGCCCTGGTGGCGCACCGAGCCACCCACCCCGTCCAGCGCCTGCTGGGTGACGCGGCGCACTTCGATGCCCTTGCGACGTGCGTTCTCTTCAATTTCGGTGATGCGCGAATTCTTGCTGCCGGCTTCCAGCAATATTTCACGCACGTTGTCCGCATCGTTCTCGATGGCCGAAGCCACCGCGTTGATGCCGGCAATCCACTGGTTCTGTTTGCTCATGGGGATAAGGGTTAATGAATGGGGATTGGAACGTAGGAGCGCCCCATGGGCGCGAGCGTTTGCATCACTTCTTCCAACAGGAGAAGGTGGCGCGCAACGATGTATGAGAGACGAAAAAGGGACTTGCCAACGAACTGGCAGTTGGACTGACAGCCCCCGACCTCATGCACCCATCGGCTTCCTTCTCCTGGCGGAAGAAGGAAGCCGCATCAATACTTCTCTTTCTTGCGCTTGGCCGGTTGCCCGCGTGGCGGCAGTCCCTGCACCTGCTTTTCCTCAGCCAGCTTGAAGTCGATCTTGCGTTCTTCCAGGCTGGCCTTCATCACCACGATGCGGACCTGATCGCCCAGACGGTAGACCATGCCGCGACGCTCGCCGCTCATGGTTTTGCGGATCGGATCGAAATGGTAATAGTCGTGCGGCAACTGGGTCACATGGACCAGGCCGTTGACCTTGGAATCATTCAACTCGACGAACAAGCCAAAGCTGGTCACGCCGCTGATGACACCGTCAAACTGCCCACCCACGTGCTGTTCCATCCACGCGGCACGGTAGCGCTCGTCAACCTCGCGCTCGGCCTCGTCTGCACGCCGGGCGCGCTCGGAGCACTGCAGTGACAACGCCGCCATTTCATGCGCCGAATACTTGAACTTCTCAGGCTTGCCCTTGGTCAGCGCGTACTTGATCGCACGGTGCACCAGCAGGTCAGGATAACGACGGATCGGCGAGGTGAAATGCGCATAGGCTTCAAGCGCAAGTCCGAAGTGGCCGGCGTTGTCAGGGGTGTACACAGCCAGGCTCTGGCTCCGCAGGACCACCGATTCCAGCAGCGCTACGTCGGGTCGCTCGCGGATCTTCTTCAACAGCTGGGTGAAATCGCGCGGCTGCACTTTCGCCCAGGCCGGCATGCTCAGCTTGAATTCCTTGAGGAACTCCAGCAGGTCGGCGTACTTGGATTCGGGCGGACGATCATGCACACGGTAGGGCGCGGGAATCTGCGCGGCAAGCAGGTACTTGGCCGCTTCCACATTGGCCGCGATCATGCATTCCTCGATCAGCTTGTGCGCGGCATTACGCTGCAGCATGCCGGCCTGGGTCACTTCGCCGCGGTTATCCAGCTCGAAGCGCACTTCGGAGGTCTCGAACTCGATCGCGCCACGCTTCTCGCGGGCCTTGGCCAGCAGGTGGTAGAGCTCGTAAAGTCGGTCGACCTGCGGCAGTTGCGCGCCGATGGATTCGCGCGCGGCCGCCTCTTTTTCACCTACCGCGTTCCAGACCTGGTCATAGGTCAGGCGCGCATGTGAACGCATCACCGCCTCGTAGAACTTCGACTGGGTCACTTCGCCTTCGCTGTTCACCTGCATGTCGCAGACGAAACACATGCGGTCAACCTTGGGGTTCAGCGAGCAGATGCCGTTGGACAACGTTTCCGGCAGCATCGGCACCACGAAACCCGGGAAGTACACCGAGGTCGCGCGCTTCTGCGCTTCGTCATCCAGCGGGCTACCCGGACGCACGTAATGGGAGACATCGGCAATCGCGACCACCAGGCGATAGCCGCTGCGGTTCTTCATGCGCAGGCCCTGGCGATTGCTTTCGCAATAGACCGCGTCGTCGAAGTCCTTGGCGTCGGCACCGTCGATGGTGACCAGCGCCATGTCGCGCAGGTCCACGCGTCCGGCGACCATTTTCTCTTCGACCACCAGCGGCACGGCGGCCGCCTCGTCCAGCACTTCCTGCGGAAACTCGTGCGGGATCTCGTGGCCATGGATGGCCGCTTCGACCACCAGCGACGGGGTCAGCTTGTCGCCAAGCACCGCGATAATCCTGCCCATGGGCGGGCGTCGCGCATCCGGTGCCTTGGTCAGTTCGGCGACCACCAGCTGGCCATCCCGCGCCTCGCCGCGCTGATCAGGCGGGATCATCACGTTGCGCTGCACCCGCTTGTCGTCCGGGACCAGGTAGCTGATGCCTTCTTCCAGGGTGAAGCGACCGATCAGACGCGACAGTCGTCGTTCCAGCACCTCGACAATGCTGCCTTCACGGCGACCGCTGCGGTCGATGCCGGTGACGCAGGCCATGACCCGGTCCCCGTGCATGACCTTGCGCATTTCATTGGGCGGCAGGAACAGATCATCGCCGCCGCCAGCTTCCGGTCGCAGGAAGCCGAAACCATTGGGGTTTGCAATCACCACGCCCGGAATCAGGTCCATCTGCTTGGCCGGGGCGAAACCGCCACGCCGGTTCTGCAGTAACTGGCCGTCGCGGACCATGGCACCCAGGCGCTTGCCCAGTGCATCGAAACGGTCGGGCGCGGTCAGGTGCAGGCGAACGGCCAGCTCGTCAGCGGTCTGCGGACCGTCGGCAGCCGCCAGTTCGGCCAGGATAGCCTCGCGGCTGGCGATGGGATCGGCATAACGCTCTGCTTCGCGCGCCGCGTGCGGGTCACGGAAGCCGCCGCGCGGCGGCGCGGGCTGGCGGTTCGGTTGCCTGCCGCCGGGACGTCCGGCTTGCGGCCTGGCTTGCCTGGCCGCGCCCGGCTCAGCCTTGCGGGCTTGCGCAGTCGGCCTTCCGGCGGGCTGCTCCGGCATCCATGGTGGCAGTTTGGAGGGCTTGCCTGAACTTGCCTTTTTTACGCTTGCGCCGGGCTTGCCCGGCATGTCAGATGTGGGCCGCGACCCACCTTTGGTTGGCTTCTTTGTCATGCCTCCATGGTACACCTCGACCCAATCGCAGCAGTCACGATGCAATCATGCGTTGACATCCTGCGGCACAATCCGGAGAATGCGCGCCCTGCACCCTGCCCGGGTGGCGGAATTGGTAGACGCACTAGCTTCAGGTGCTAGCGGGGGCAACTTCGTGGAGGTTCGAGTCCTCTCCCGGGCACCATCTTCAAGCAAAACCCTCGCGCAAGCGGGGGTTTTTGTTTTTCTGGCTTCTACTACCCGCTAGGCGCTTGTGTGCGCTAGTTTGTAGTCCTTGGTAGGAGCGCTGCGCGCCGATGGAACCGCAACAGATCATCTTCCTGGTCATCCTGACCGCCACGCTGGCGCTGTTTGTCAGCGAAAAGATGCGTGTCGACGTGGTAGCGATGCTGGCATTGCTGGCGCTGGCGCTGACCGGCATCCTGGGCCCCAAAGATGCGCTGTCCGGCTTCTCCAGCGAGCCGGCGATCATCGTGGCCGCCGTGTTCGTCCTGTCGGCGGGCCTGTCGGCCACCGGCATCACCGACCGCATCGGTGCCGGCATTGCGCGCGCGGCGGGCGGCAGTGAATGGCGCACCATCGCGGTGGTAATGCCAGCGACGGCGGCACTGGCGGCGTTCTCGCACCACCTGATGGTCACGGCCATGATGCTGCCCATCCTGATGCGCCTGGCACGCGAGCAGAACCTCGCCACCTCGCGCCTGCTGATGCCCATGTCACTGGCAGCCTCGCTGGGCACCACGTTGACCCTGATCAGCGCACCAGCCTTCCTGCTGGCCAATGACTTGCTGAAGCGCTCTGGCCAGCCAGGCCTGGACATCTTCACCATCACGCCGATCGGCATCGTGCTGGTGCTGCTGGGCACGGTGTACATGTTGCTGGGGCGCTGGCTGGTTCCCAAGCGCAGCGGTGAAGCCAGCCAGACCGATTACCTGAAGCTGGACAGCTATTACACCGAGCTGGTGATCGAGAAGGAATCGCCATGGATCGGAAAGAGCCGTGGCGATTTCGAAAAGGCGTTCAGCAAGCGCTTGCAGGTCATGGACTGGCTGCGACTGGGTGTACGCAGGCAGCAGCAGCAAAGCGCAAACGTGCTGCGGGCAGGCGACGTACTGCTGGTGCGTGCATCGCCGGATGAGATAGCCTCGGTCAAGGACGAACCCGGCCTGGGCCTGCATGCGGTCGCAAAGTATGGCGAGCGACCGGTCGACGAGCACCAGGTCGAGCTGCTGGGCGCAGAACAGCTTGTGCAGGCGGTCGTAGCGCCGCATTCCGAATTCGCTGGTCGTAGCGTCGGCGCCATCGATTTCCTCGGAAACATGGGCGTGGTGGTGGTTGGCCTGTGGCGCAAGGAAGGCTGGCTGCATGGCGAGATGTCGGAAATGCTGCTGCAGGAAGGCGACCTGCTGGTGCTCTGGGGCCGTGAGCAGAATTTCGAAAGGCTTGCGAGCCACCACGGCTTCCTGTTGCTGATGCCTTTCGCCGGGCAGAACAAGATCCGTAGCCGCGCGCCACTGGCGCTGCTGATCATGGCGGCGTCCATCATCGCCGCGGCCACCGGCTTGTTGACCCCGCAGATCGCGTTCCTGGGCGGTGCCGTGGCCATGGTGCTGACCCGTTGCGTGGGCGTGGAACAGGCGTACCGCGAAATCGACGTGCGTATTTTCGTGATGATCGCCGGTGTGATCCCGCTGGGCATCGGCATGGAACGCACGGGCACGGCGTCGTTGTTTGCCGATTTCCTGTTGGCCCATACCGCGCACTGGTCGCCGCTTACTCTGTTGCTGGTGATGTTCGGCGCGGCCGCATTGCTGACCCAGATCCTGTCCGATGCCGCAACCACGGTGCTGCTCTGTCCGATCGCCCTGGCGCTTGCAGAAGGGCTGGGGTTGCCGCCTACGCCGTTTGTGGTGTGTACCGCAATGGGGGCGGTGGCCTCGTTCCTGACCCCTATCGGCCATCACGGTAACCTGTTGATACTCAACCCTGGTCAGTACACCTTCGGTGACTTCCTGCGCGTGGGGGCGCCGTTGACACTGCTGATCGCCTTCTCGACCGCGTGGATGGCGCGATGGATGTGGCTCGGCGGGCCCCTGCTGCCGGTGACCGGCGGTTAAAATCATCATCAGACCGCATAACCGAAGCTCGCAATGACCGAAACCATCCGCCCCACCTTCCACGGCTTCGAACAGATTCCGCTGCGCGAGTATGCAGAACGCGCCTACCTCGACTATTCGATGTACGTGGTGCTTGATCGCGCTCTGCCCTTCATCGGCGACGGCCTGAAGCCGGTACAGCGCCGCATCATCTTCGCAATGAGCGAACTGGGCCTTGCCGCTGGCTCCAAACCAAAGAAGTCCGCGCGCACCGTGGGCGACGTGATCGGCAAATACCACCCGCATGGTGACAGCGCCTGCTACGAAGCGCTGGTGCTGATGGCGCAGCCGTTCTCGTACCGGTATCCGCTGATCGAAGGCCAGGGCAATTTCGGCTCGCCGGATGATCCCAAGTCGTTCGCGGCGATGCGCTACACCGAATCCAAGCTGACCCCGATTGCCGAAGTCCTGCTGGGCGAACTGGGCCACGGCACCGTGGACTGGACCCCCAATTTCGACGGCACGCTGCAGGAACCGACCTGGATGCCGGCGCGGCTGCCGCACCTGCTGTTGAACGGCACCACCGGCATTGCGGTCGGCATGGCCACCGACGTGCCGCCTCACAACCTCAACGAAATCGTCAGCGCCTGCATCCGCCTGCTTGACGACCCGGACGCCACCGTCGCCGACCTGTGCGAACACGTGCAAGGCCCGGATTATCCGACCACGGCCGAAATCATCACCCCGCTGGCCGACCTGCGTTCCATTTACGAAACCGGCCATGGCAGCGTGCGCGCCCGGGCCACCTTCCTGAAGGAAGGCCAGAACATCGTCATCAACGCGCTGCCCTACCAGGTGTCGCCGTCGAAGGTGATCGAGCAGATCGCCGCGCAGATGCGGGCCAAGAAGCTGCCGTGGCTGGAAGACATCCGCGACGAATCCGACCATCTCAACCCGGTCCGGGTGGTGCTGATCACCCGTTCCAGCCGGGTCGATGCCGACCAGTTGATGGGTCACCTGTTTGCCACCACCGATCTTGAGAAAAGTTTTCGCGTCAATCTCAACATCATCGGCCTGGATGGACGGCCGCAGGTCAAGAACCTGCGCACGCTGCTCGGCGAATGGCTGGATTTCCGCACCAGCACGGTCACGCGCCGGCTCAGCCATCGCCTGGAAAAGGTCGAGCGTCGCCTGCACCTGCTGGACGGCTTGCTGGTTGCATTCCTCAACCTGGATGAAGTAATCCACATCATCCGTACCGAGGACGAACCACGCGCGGCCTTGATCGCGCGTTTCCAGCTCAGCGAGGACCAGGCCGATTACATCCTCGACACGCGCCTGAAGCAGCTGGCGCGCCTGGAGGAAATGAAGATCCGCGGCGAACAGGACGAACTGGCGGTCGAACGCGACCGGCTGATGTCCACGCTGGCATCCAAGACCAAGCTGAAGAAGCTGATCAAGGACGAACTGCTGGCCGATGCGAAGAAATTCGGCGACGCACGCCGTTCGCCACTGGTGGCACGCAATGCCGCACAGGCGCTGGACGAAACCGAACTGGTGGCTAGCGAGCCGATGACCGTGGTGCTGTCGGAGAAGGGCTGGATCCGCGCGGCCAAGGGTAATGACGTGGACCCCGCAGGCATGTCGTACCGCGATGGCGATGCCTTGCTGGCCGCCGTGCGCGGGCGCAGTACCCAGCAGGTGGCGTTCCTGGATTCCGATGGCCGCAGCTACTCCACGGCCACCCATACCCTGCCTTCGGCGCGTGGCAATGGCGAACCGCTGACCGGCCGTTTCTCACCGGCGCCCGGCGCCTCCTTCGTTGCCCTGGCCAGCGGCGACAACGACGCGCGTTTCGTGCTGGCGTCATCGCATGGCTACGGCTTCGTCACCCGCTTCGAGAACCTGACGGGGCGCCAGAAAGCCGGCAAGGTCATGTTGAACCTGTCCACCGGCGCCAAGGTGCTGCAACCGGTGCACACCTCCAATCCCAAGGCCGACCGCATCGTCGCCGTCACCAGTGCCGGCCACCTGCTTGCGTTCCCACTGGCTGACCTGCCGGAACTGGACAAGGGCAAGGGCAACAAGATCATCGAAATTCCCAAGGCCAAACTGGGCACCGAACGCGTGGTGGCGGTCGCGGCCGTGTCGCCGGGCGGCACCCTGTTGGTGAAGAGCGGCCAGCGCACCATGAGCCTGTCGTTCAAGGACCTGGATGAATACCTGGGCGCGCGTGCCAGCCGCGGTGGTCTGCTGCCCAGGGGCTGGCAGAAAGTCGATGGATTGATGGTGGAATAGCTGGCTGGGGAGCTGGGGACGGTCAGCTGGTAACCGGTAGGACGGAGCTACTGACTTTCCGTGTTCCGTTTTAGGTTTTAGGTTTTTAGGTTTTAGGTATTCGCCTACCGGTTTCCGGCTCCCTCGCGCCAAACACAGAGACCACCCCATGGACGCAGAATTCTGGAAGCAACGCTGGCAGGAAGGGCAGATCGGCTTTCACCGCACCCAGGTCATGCCGTTGCTGGAAACACACTGGCCGGCGCTTGGGCTTGCGGCAGGAAGCAGGGTGCTGGTGCCACTGGCCGGCAAGAGCCTGGACATGCATTGGCTTGCAGCGCAGGGACATCGCGTGCTGGGCGTGGAACTGTCACCGTTGGCCGTGCAGCAGTTCTTCGATGAGGCCGGCCTGCAGCCTGTGCGGCACCGCAGCCGCTATGGCGAGCATTTCGTCGCAGGGCCGGTCGAGATGCTACTGGGTGACGCCTTGGGCCTGGATACGGCGCTGCTGGCAGACGTGGCTGGCGTGTATGACCGCGCGGCGCTGATCGCACTGCCGCCGGCGTTGCGGCAGCGTTACCTGGCCACACTCTATGCCGCGCTGCCTGGCGGCTGCCAGGGCGTGTTGATTACCCTGGAATATCCGCAGACAGAAAAAGCGGGGCCACCATTCTCAGTGGAGGCAGCAGAGGTCGCGCGCCTGTTCGACCTGCCCTGGCACGCGACCCTGCTGGAACGGCGCGAGATTCTGGGCCAGGAGCCGCGTTTCCAGGCCGAGGGCGTGACCGCGCTGGCCACGGCGGTGTATCGCCTGCAAAAGTCCTGAACAGCCCGCTCGCATAAAGCCTGCGCTGAGAGGCTGCGGCGGGCCTCAGCCGGCCGGCTTGGCTTCGCCAAGCTTGGTCAGCAGATAATTCTCGATGCCCAGGCGCTGGATCAGGCCCAGCTGCTGTTCCAGCCAGTGCGCGTGGTCTTCCTCGGTGTCCTTCAGCTGGACCAGCAACATCGCACGACTCACGTAGTCGCCCAGGCGTTCGCAAAGTTCAATGCCTTTGGCCAGCCGGCCCCGCACTTCGTATTCCAGGTCCAGATCCTTTCGCAGCATTTCCTCGACGCTCACACCGGGCACGAAGCTTGTTGGCGACATGTCCGGATCGCCTTCCAGGAACAGGATCCTGCGAAGCAATGCATCGGCGTGGTCTGTTTCTTCCTGCATTTCGTGATTGATGCGTTCGTAGAGCACGTGCAGGCCCTGGTCTTCGTACCTGCGCGAATGGATGAAGTACTGGTCACGGGCAGCCAGCTCGCCGCGCAGCAGGTCCTTGAGGTAATCGATGACTTCGGGATGGCCTTTCATGGGGTGTGCTCCTGGGTATCAGGCCTGCATGGTGCCCGATCCAGCGCCGCCGCGGACCAATGGGAATCACTTGCAGGCAGCGCGTGCGGTTGCCGTTGCGGCCGTCATGGAATAATCGGGCGCAAACCAACGTCAATCGCGCCCCTACCCTGCTCCGGGAACCTGCATGCTCAAGTGGACCAAGCGCGTGGCGCTGCTGTTGCTGATATCTCTCGTCCTGGCGCTGGGCAGCGGCTGGTGGCTGCTGCGCGGCAGCCTGCCGGCACTGGAGGGCGAACTGGCGCTGAGCGGGCTCTCGGCCCCTGTCACGATCCAGCGAGATGCACTGGGCGTGGTCACCATCGATGCGGGCAACGAAGCCGACATGGCGCGTGCCCTGGGCTACGTGCACGCGCAGGAACGCTATTTCGAAATGGACCTGATGCGCCGTTCATCGGCCGGCGAGCTGTCCGAATTGTTCGGCCCCATCGCCCTGGACCTGGACAAGGAACACCGGGTCCACCGCATCCGCGCGCGCGTGCTGGCCAACCTGGAGGCATTCACCGGGGACAAGCTTGCGCAGCTGCAGGCCTACACCGATGGGGTCAACGCGGGACTGGCCGACCTGAAGGTCAGGCCGTGGCCCTACCTGTTGCTGCGCCAGCCGCCGCGGCGCTGGGAGCTGGCCGACTCGGCGCTGACCGGCTATGCCATGTATTTCGATTTGCAGGATTCGCGCAATCGCCGGGAGCTGGCTCTGTGGAAATTGAAACCCGTGGTTCCGCCGGCGCTGTACGCGCTGTTGACCCGGGATGGAACCGAATGGGATGCGCCGCTGTTTGGCACAGCGCGCGGCAATGCGCCGCTGCCCGGGGCTGCAGAACTTGATCTGTCACGTTTGCCCATGCCCGATTCAAAGCACCTGGCGCCATTGGCAGACAAGGGCACGCCAGGCAGCAACAACTGGGCAGTTGCTGGTGGGCTGACTGCGGATGGCCGCGCCATCGTCGCCGACGACATGCATCTGGGACTGCGTGCACCGAACATCTGGTTCCGCGCGCGCCTGCGCTACCCGGACACGCGCGCGTCCGGTGGCCGGGTCGATATTTCCGGCTTCACCCTGCCCGGGCTGCCTGCGGTGGTTGTAGGCAGCAATGGTCATATTGCCTGGGGCTTTACCAACAGCTACATGGACACCGCCGACTGGGCACTGCTTCCCCTGGCCGGGCTGGACAAACAACAGGGCTACCGCGAGCACATCGAGAAGATAAAGGTCGCGGGTGCCCAATCCGTGGCGCTGACGGTACGCGAAACCGCGTGGGGGCCAGTTCTGCATGAAGATGGCCACGGCAATGCCCTGGCCTTGCGCTGGGTTGCGCAGTTGCCCGGCGCGGTGCGCGTGGATTTCGCCGATCTGGCCGTGGCCTCGGATCTTGCGGCCGCTTTTCAGGTCGCTGACCATGCCGGTATTCCGGCGCAGAACTTCATCGTTGCCGATTCCAGCGGCCGCATCGGCTGGCAGGTGATCGGCGCACGTCCCGATCGCGGCAGCGGCTGCGCGCCCAGCGGCGTACTGGAGTCGCCTCTGTCAGCGGCGGTGCCGGAGACGACAACGAGGGCTGCGACCGCGTACAAGGCATCGGCAATCACGGCCCCCGCAACCGCCGGCTGCGCCCCATGGCCTGCGAAAACCGCAGATGCACCTCGCCTGCTGGATCCGCCCTCACAACGCCTGTGGACGGCCAATAACCGGACCCTGGATGCCGACGCGCTGGCCACGGCCGGCGATGGCGGCTACGCGCTCGGGGCACGGGCCGCACAGATCCGCGATGACCTGCTGGCCAAGCAGCTTTTCACTGAAAAGGATCTGCTGGCGATCCAGCTGGATGATCGCAGCCTGTTCCTTCAGCGCTGGTGGACGCTGTTGCAGGCCGAGGGCAAGGGCAATGCCAATTCGTCATTGGCGGTCCTGGCCCATGCAGGCAACCACTGGCAGCCGCGCGCCAGCATTGACTCAGTCAGCTACCGCATCGTGCGCGCCTGGCGACTGGCCGTGCATGCACGCATCGCCGATGGCCTGACCGCACCGGCGCAGGTCGCACTGGGCGACGATTTCGTCATGCCCGACCTGCCACAACTCGAGGGCGTGGTGTGGCCGCTACTGGGAGAACGTCCGGCGCATCTGCTGCCGCGACGCTTCGACAGTTGGAATGCGCTGCTGGAAGACGCGGCCAGGGAAGTGCGCGATGACCTGGCTCAGCGCGGACCCCTGGCGCAGCGCAACTGGGGCGAACGCAACACCGCGAAGATCTGCCACCCGCTGGCCGGTGCCTTGCCTGCGCTGATCAAACCGGCGCTGTGCATGCCTGCCGACCCGCTTCCGGGTGACAGCGCAATGCCGCGCGTGCAAGGCCCGTCCTTTGGCGCCAGTCAGCGCATGGTGGTCTCACCGGGCCACGAAGCCGAAGGCATCATCCAAATGCCCGGCGGCCAGAGCGGCAATCCGCTGTCACCGTTCTGGGGCGCAGGCCACGACGACTGGGTGCATGGCAGACCGTCACCGTTCCTGCCAGGCAAGACCGAATACACATTGACACTGAAGCCCTGAGGCTATTCCTTCTCCCGACGGGAGAAGGAAGCCACTTCATAGCGCCGCGTTGTGCACGCCGGCAATCGCCCTGCCGGATGGATCAGCCGCATTGGCGAAACTGGCATCCCAGGCAATGGCCGCCGGTGACGAGCAGGCGATGGATTTACCGCCTGGTACGGTTTCGGCTGCCGCCGGCGTGGGGAAGAACTGCTCGAACAGACTGCGGTAGTAATACGCTTCCTTGGTCAGGGGCGAATTGATCGGGAAACGCTTGCCGGCAGCGGCCAACTCACGGTCACTGACCTGTGCTTCGGCATGGTCTTTCAGGCCATCGATCCAGCCGTAGCCCACGCCATCGCTGAACTGCTCCTTCTGCCGCCACAGGATGGAGTCGGGCAGATATCCTTCAAATGCAGCGCGCAGGATGCCTTTTTCCATGCGTTGGTGGCCGCTGCTGGCCTTGTCGATCATCTTGTATCTGGCGTCCATCTTCATCGCCACGTCCATGAACTCGCGATCCAGGAACGGCACCCGCGGCTCCACGCCCCAGGCCATCATCGACTTGTTGGCGCGCAGGCAATCGTAGTTGTGCAATGCGTCCAGCTTGCGCACCAGCTCCTCGTGGAACTGGCGCGCGTCCGGTGCCTTGTGGAAGTACAGATAGCCACCGAAGATCTCGTCGGATCCTTCCCCCGACAGCACCATCTTCACCCCCATTGCCTTGATCCGCCGCGCCAGCAGGTACATCGGTGTGGATGCACGGATGGTAGTGACATCGTAGGTTTCAATGTGGCGAATCACTTCGGGCAAGGCGTCCAGGCCTTCCTCCAGCGTGTACTCGAAACCGTGGTGCACCGTCTCCAGCGCCTTGGCTGCAATCTCTGCCGCCGCCAGGTCGGGAGACCCCTTCAGCCCGATGGCGAACGAATGCAGGCGTGGCCACCAGGCTTCGGACTGGTCGTCTTCTTCAATGCGATGGCGCGCATAACGTGCCGCCACGGCGGTTACCAGCGAGGAGTCCAGCCCGCCCGAGAGCAGCACGCCATACGGCACGTCGGTCATCAACTGGCGATGCACGGCTCGTTCAAAGGCCTCGCGCAGTTCCTGCTTGTCCACTTCCACGCCGGCTACCGCATCGTAGTCGCGCCAGGGTCGCTGGTAGTACTGCACCAGTTCGCCGCTGGCGCTGTCGTAGTAGTGGCCGGGCGGAAACTGGGCCACGTCGGCACAGGCCTCGACCAGTGACTTCATCTCCGATGCCACCCGCAACCGGCCTTCGCGATCATGCCCCCAGTACAAGGGACACACACCCATCGGGTCGCGTGCAATCAGCACCCGACCTGCAATCTTGTCCCATAGGGCAAAGGCGAAAATGCCGTTGAGCCGGTTCAGGAATGACGCGGGTTGGTCCTGGCGATAAAGGGCGTTGATAACCTCGCAATCCGAAGCGGTGAGGAACTCATAGGGCTGGGCAAGTTCCTTCTTCAATTCGCGGTGGTTGTAAATCTCGCCGTTGACCGCCAATGCCAGTTCGCCATCGGCCGAACGCAGCGGCTGCGAGCCGCCCGCCGGGTCGACAATCGCCAGCCGTTCGTGGACCAGGATCGCGCCTGCATCCATATACACACCGCTCCAATCCGGGCCACGGTGGCGCTGCCGTTGCGACAGTTCAAGCGCCTGACGGCGCAGACCCTGCAGGTCATCGCCCGCTTGCAGGCCGAAAATTCCGAAGATGGAACACATGGGGAAGCTCCGTGTAGGTTGGTTTTTCTTCAAGTGTGAAAAAGAAAAAACCCGCATCAGGCGATGCGGGTTTTCGTTGGATTCGGCTTGTACTGTTTCGCCTAGTCGCAGACCCGCATTGGCTGCGCACGATTATTCGCACGCGCGATATTGCTGCGGTTGGAATTGCGGGCGGCAGGCAGGTGGGCAGAAATCATGCAGCGACACTAACCCGGCGCAATGCCGCCTTGCAATAGTTACACCAGCAACTTTTCGATCAGCGCCAGGTAAAGTGCAGGCAAACGCTGCAAGTCGGCCACGCGCACGTTTTCATCCACTTGATGGATGCTGGCGTTGACCGGCCCCACCTCGATGCACTGCGCACCCAGTGGCGCAATGAAACGCGCATCGGAGGTTCCACCGCCCGTACTTTCCTCAGGTGGTGTGCCCACAAACTGTGCCAGCACCTCGCGCGCCGCGCTGCGCAGCCGCCCTTCGGGTGTGTAGAACGGTTCACCGCTGCGATGCCAGCGCAATGAGTACTCCAGACCGTGGCGGTCGAGCAGCGCTGCGATTTCAGCTTCAAGCTTTGGTGCGTCCCAGTGCGGGTTGTAGCGCAGATTGAACAGCACCTGCAGTTCACCGGGGATCACGTTGTTGGCACCGGTGCCGGCATTGAGGTTGGAAATCTGCAGACTGGTCGGCGGAAAGCTTTCGTAACCGTCATCCCAATGCCGTGCGGCTAATTCCGCCAGCGCCGGTGCGGCCTGGTGAATGGGATTGCGCGCCTTGTGTGGATAGGCCACATGACCCTGCACACCCTTGACCAGCAGCGTGCCCGACAGGCTGCCGCGCCGGCCCACCCGGAGCAGGTCGCCCAGGCGCTCAGTGGAAGAAGGCTCACCGGTAATGCACCAGTCAATGGCCTGGCCACGGGCGCGGAAAACATCGGCAACCCGGCGCACCCCATCAATGGCATCGCCCTCTTCGTCTGAGGTCAACAGCAAGGCCACAGTACCTGCATGACCAGGATGGGCGGCAACGAACTGCTCAAGCGCAATCACGAACGCGGCCACGCTGCCTTTCATGTCCGCCGCGCCGCGTCCGTACAGCACGCCGTCACGGATCTCGGGCACGAAAGGATCGCTACTCCATTGCTCGCGCGGACCGGTGGGCACAACATCGGTGTGGCCCAGCAAGACCAGCACTGGCGATCCATTGCCATGTGTGGCCCACAGGTTATCAACCTGCCCCAGGCGCAGATATTCGCAGTCGAAACCCACCTGTTGCAGTCGTTTACCGATCAGCGCCTGGCAGCCGGCATCCTGCGGGGTTACCGACTGCCGCGCGATAAGTTCACAGGCAAGCGCCATGACATCCATCATTTTTCAACCCCGAAACGCTGCTTGAAACCGTTGTCGCTGAAGCCCTGGGTCAGCCCTCCATCATCGGTGACCACCACCGGGCGCCGGATCAACTGGGGGTACTCGCGCAACAGCAATTTCCACTCGGCTTCGGACCCGGGTGTCTTCCTGTTGTCCGGCAACTGTCGCCAGGTGGTGGAAGACTTGTTGATGAGTGCACCGAAGCCGCCCGCCTTGCCCGCCCACTCCAGCAGTGTCTCCGGCGCGGGCTTGTGCTCGCGATAGTCGATGAAGGTGTAGGCCACACCAAATCGATCCAGCCACTTGCTGGCCTTCTTGCAGGTATCGCAGTTCTTGAGGCCGTAAAGCGTGGTCATTCAGTGCTGTTCCCAAAGTCCGATTGTGAAATACC
>JBDSUI010000105.1:0-13058 GCA_039927795.1 Pseudoxanthomonas sp. | reverse complement strand
CGAGAATTCGTCTGCATGCTCTTCTTCCTGGGCCAGGATGGATTCAAGGATGCGCTTGGTGGTCGTATCCCGGTTGCCAATGTAGTTGATCATTTCGCGATAGCTGTCGATGGCAATGCGCTCGGCAACCAGGTCTTCCTTGACCATGTCGCGCAGGTCCTGGCCTTCCTTGTATTCGGCATGGGCACGCGCGGTCAGCGTGTCCGGGTTGAGATCCGGCTCGCCGCCCAGTTGCACAATGCGCTCTGCCAGCAGGTTGGCATGCGCCTGTTCCTGCTGGGCATGTTCCAGGAATTCCGCCTTCACCGCGTCGGCCAGCATGCCCGAGGCCATGAAGTAATGACGGTAGTAGCGCAGCACGCACACCCATTCGGTGGCCAGCGCCTCGTTGAGCAGCTTGATGACCACTTCCTTGTCAGCGCTGTAGCTGCTGGTAATGGCGCCATCTTCAATATTCTTGCGGGCGTTGGCACGCAGCGTTGCTTTGTCGGTAAACCCACCGCTGCCTGTGCTGTTTGCCGTGGGGGGATTGCCTGGATTGTTGGGGTTGGCGGGCTTGGACATTGGCTGGCCTTTAAAGGGGGGAAAGGGGAGTGGTAACTCAGCCGGGCAGATTGTCCAGGACGTATTCGGCCGCAGAGACCTTGAATTCGCCCGGTGACTCGACCCACAGCTGCTTGACTACGCCGTCATCGGCATACAGCGCGTAGCGCTTGGAACGCAGGCCCATGCCGTAGCCGCTGGAATCCATTTCCAGACCCAGTGCGCGGGTGAAATCGGCGTTGCCGTCGGCCAGCATCTGCAGGCCATCGGGTACCTGCTGGGACCGGCCCCAGGCCTGCATCACGAAGGGGTCGTTGACCGACACGCAATACACATCGATGCCGCGCTGGCGGAAGCGTTCGTAGTGCTCGACATAGCCCGGCAGGTGACGCTCGGAGCAGGTGGGAGTAAACGCGCCCGGGACTGCGAACAGCACCACCTTGTGGCCACCGAACAGGGTCGGGGTGTCGACTGTTTCCACGCCTTCGCGAATACGCTTTAGGGTGGTCTCCGGAATGTTGTCGCCGATCTGGATGGTCATTGGTGCTCCTTGGGATGAACGAGGGTAGGGGTGGCAATGGTAAGGCAGTGTCAAAGACTTGAAATGGCGTGGGGGGCACTCATGTTCCGGTCATGGCGGCCAGGTGCCGCCCCTACCGTTTTGCAGGAGCCTCACCATGCATATCGTTCACCACCGCCAGTGGCCCCGCCAGGTCGCGCGCCAGCAGCAGATCAACCAGCTGTTCGAGCGATTCTTAGCCAATGACGCGGCCAACGCGGCCTCACCGCAGTGGGTGCCCAGCATCGACGTGCGCGAGGAAGCCGGCCGTTTCGTCATCTTTGCCGACCTGCCGGGTATCGCGCCGGAGCAGATCCAGATACAGATGGACAAGGGCGTGCTAAGCATCAAGGGCGAGCGCAGCACCGGGGCTGACGCCGAGCTCGGCCGCTATGCGCGCACCGAGCGGCATCAGGGCAGCTTCCAGCGTGATTTCGCCTTGCCTGACAGTGCCGACGCCGAAGGCATCGTTGCCAGTGGCAGCAATGGCGTGCTGGAAATCAGCATTCCCAAGAAGGCCGAAATCTCACCGCGTCGCATCCAGGTCGGCGCGCCGTCGGTCCAGTGAGCCGGCGTGGACGGTGCCGATGCGGGGCGAGTTTGCCCTGACGCCACCGTCCATGGCGCACAGTAAGTAGAATCGGCCCGCAGTCCGCAGGATTGCGGGCCGATTGTTCGAGAGGTACACGATGCAGTTCAAGGATTACTACCAGGTGCTCGGAGTCGAGCCAACCGCAGGCGACGCCGAGATCAAGACCGCGTATCGCCGGATGGCGCGCAAGTACCACCCGGACGTCAGCAAGGAAGTCGGCGCCGAGGACAAGTTCAAGGGCGTCAACGAGGCCTATGAGGCCTTGCGCGACCCGCAGAAGCGCAAGACCTACGACCAGCTCCGTTCGCAGGGCTATCGTCCCGGTGAGGAGTTCCGGCCGCCGCCCGATTTCGGACGTGGCGGCCCGGGAGCGCAGGGCTTCGATTTCGAGGAAGTGTTTGGAAATGACGGCAGTGGCAACGCCGGTTTCAGCGATTTCTTCGAAGGCTTGTTCGGCCGGCGTGCGCAGGGTGCGCCAGGGCCGCGCGGACCGCGCCCGGCCGGCGACACGCGCGCCAAGGTCTCGGTGCCGCTGCAGGCGGTGCATGACGGCGGCCACGTGCGCCTGGGCCTCAACGGCAGGCAGCTGGACGTGCGCGTGCCCAAGGGCGTCAAGCCCGGGCAGGTGATACGCCTGAGCGGGCAGGGTGATGGAGGCGGCAACCTGTTGCTGGAAATCGAATACGCCGCACACCCGCAGTTCGAGGTGGATGGCCGCAATGTGATCCATGTACTGCCAGTGACGCCATGGCAGGCAGCGCTGGGGGCGACGGTCAGTGTGCCCACCTTGGGTGGAGCGGTGGATCTGAAGATTCCCGCCGATTCTGACGCCGGGCGCAAGTTGCGCCTGCGTGGACGCGGTTTGCCGGGCACGCCCGCCGGCGACCAGATCGTGGAACTGGAGATCACCGCGCCCAAGGCGGTCACCGAGCGCCAGCGTGAGGTCTACCGCATGCTGCGCGATGCGTTCCAGGAAAACGAAAACGACGGGTAAGCCCGTCGTTTCGCTGCGATGCCAAGCCTGACCGGAGTCAGGCCGCGGTGGGCGGCGGCGTCTCGGTGGTGCTGAAGATGCGCTCGATGACTTCGGCCAGCTCGTCTTCCGAGAACGGCTTGGTCAGATAGGCCTTCGCGCCCTGGCGCAGGCCCCACATGCGGTCGGTGTCCTGGTCCTTGGTGGTGACCAGGATGACCGGGATGTGTTTGGTGGTGGCTTCGCGGCTCAAGGTGCGCGTGGCCTGGAACCCGTTGAGGTTCGGCATCACTACGTCCATCAGCACCATGTCGGGAAGTTCGCGCTTGGCGACCTCTACCCCGGCGGCGCCGTCTTCGGCGGTGAGTGATTCATGCCCCAGCTTTTCAACGATGCGCTGGATCCCCAGCAGCTGCGAAGGCGAATCGTCGACGATCAAAATGCGCGCCATGCTTTACCCCAAGTTGTCCCCGACGCAGATTGTAGTGTGACTTTGGCCCTGCGCAAAATCGGGCAGGTGCCGCAGTCGTAAGCGGGGTCGTTTTATTCCATTCTGACCAGGGTGCGACCGAAGGATTGGCCGGTAAGCATGCCGTTGAATACCTCAGGCAGGCCGTCCAGCGTCGTTTCGCGGGTACAGATGGCTTCCAGGTGTTTGGGTTTCCAGTCGTCGGCCAGATGCCGCCAGATATCGTCCCGTATGCCACGGGCCGTTCCTGCCGAGGCCACCCCCAGCAATGAGACCCCACGAATGATGAAAGGCATGACCGTGGTGGGTAGTTCATGGCTGGCCACCAGCCCTGCGCAAGCTACGTTGCCATACGGCGCGGTCTGCGCCAGCAGGCTGGTCAGCATGCTGCCGCCCACGTTGTCCAGTCCGCCACCGAAGCGCACCGATTCCATGGGCCGCGTGCTGTCCAGCACCTCGCGCCCCAGCACCTGGGTCGCGCCAAGTACCTTCAGGTAGTCGGCCTGCTCGGATTTGCCACTTATCGCGTGCACCTCGAAGCCGGCGCTGGTGAATATGTCGACGGCCAGCGAGCCGACCCCACCGGTGGCACCGGTTACGGCAAGCGGGCCAAGTTCGGGGGTCTGGCGGTTTTCGCGCATGCGGTACAACGCCAGCGCGGCGGTAAAACCGGCGGTGCCCAGGATCATGCTTTCGCGCAGGGTAAGGCCCGCAGGCAGGGCCACCACCCACTTGGCATCCAGGCGCGCGTAAGCGGCGTAACCACCGTCGCGCGTCTCGCTCAGCCCCGAACCGGTGACCAGAACCGCATCGCCTTCCTTGAACGCAGGGTCCGTACTCGCCACCACAAGGCCGGCAACATCGATGCCGCCGACCAGGGGAAAGCTGCGCAGAATCTTGCCTTGCCCGGTACCGGCCAGCATGTCCTTGTAGTTGACCGAAGAATATTCGGTCTTGATCACGACTTCGCCGGGATTCAGATCCTCCAGCGAAATCGCCTCGATACCGGCGCGATAGCCGGCATCGTCGTTGTGAATGCGGAAGGCGGGGAAGGTGCTGGGAATGTGCATTGGAAAATCCTCTTCATCGCGGCAGGCGACGGCAACCATGCTGATTCTACTTTCAGGTCGAGCCAGCCTGTGCCCGGACCGTGGGTGCTCGGACTCAGCGCAACGCCAGCTTGCGCTTCTCGTCTATCCATTTGGATGCCTGTGCCGGCTGGTAGTCGCGCATCCACTGCAACATGTCGCCGACGTCCTCACCGTGCCAGAGATCGGTGCGCTGCTCGGCATGCAGGAAGCGTTCGTCCACCATGCGGTCGATCATGCCAATGAGCGGCGCATAGAAGCCGTCGACGTCAAGGAACGCACAGGGCTTGTTGCCGATGCCCAGCTGGCGCCAGGTCAGCATTTCGAAGATTTCTTCCATGGTCCCGAAGCCGCCGGGCAGGGTGACGAAACCGTCGGACAGGTCAAACATGCGCGCCTTGCGCTCATGCATCGAGCTAACGATCTCAAGTTCGGTCAAGCCAAGATGCGCGACTTCCAGGTCGGCGAGTTGTCTGGGAATGACGCCGGTCACCTGGCCTCCGGCTTCCAGCACTGCATTGGCGACCACACCCATAAGTCCCACGTTGCCCCCGCCATAGACCAGTCGCAAGCCTTCCCTGGCGATGCGCTCACCCAGGGAGGCCGCACGTACGGAATAGATGGGCTTGCTGCCGGCGTTGGAGCCGCAGTACACACAGACTGATTTCATTGTGGGAGCCGTAAATAGTGAAGGAGGAAAACACCGCGCACGCTACTGGACGGCCAAGCGCGGCGTGACCTCGGGTTGCTGCGCCTTCACCGCTTGGCTGCCCTCAATTGACCTTGTGGATCGACCGCTTGGCAACCGACATCGCGGCATCGTGCACGGCTTCAGACAGGGTCGGGTGGGCGTGGCAAATGCGGGCCAGGTCATCGGCCGAGCCGCTGAATTCCATCGCCAGCACGCCCTCGTGCACCAGCTCCGACACGCCAACACCAACCAGGTGCATGCCCAGGATGCGGTCGGTTTCCTCGTGGGCGATCACCTTCACGAAACCGGCCGGCTCGCCCATTGCCACCGCGCGACCCAGCGCCGCAAATGGGAAGCTGCCAGTCTTGTACGGAATGCCCTCGGCCTTGAGCTGCTGCTCGGTCTTGCCGACCCAGGCGATTTCAGGTTCGGTGTAGATGACCCAGGGCACGGTGTCCAGATTGACGTGGCCCGGCAGGCCGGCAATCAATTCAGCCACCGCAATGCCTTCCTCGAAACCTTTGTGCGCCAGCATCGGGCCGCGCACGCAGTCGCCGACCGCCCACACACCATCGACGCCGGTATGGCAGTGTTCGTCCACTTCGACCTGGCCGCGCTCGTTGAGGCTGACCCCGGTGCCTTCGGCCAGCAGCCCCTTGGACGCGGCCTTTCGACCAACGGCCACCAGCAGGCGGTCGACGACCAGACTCTTCTCGCCCTCGGCATCGGTGTAGGTGACGTGGACTTCTTTCTTCTTCAGTTCAGTCTTGCTGACCTTGGCGCCCAGGCGTATGTCCAGACCCTGCTTCTTGAACTCCTTGGCCGCCGTTTTCGACACGTCGGCGTCAGCGGTGGGCAGGAAATCAGGCATGGCTTCCAGGATCGTGACTTCGGCGCCCAGGCGCTTCCAGACACTGCCCAGCTCCAGGCCGATCACGCCCGCACCAATCACGGCCAGGCGCTTGGGCACGCTGGTGAAATCAAGCGCGCCAACGTTGTCGACGATGTATTCGTTGTCGAACCTGGCGAAGGGCAGTTCGATCGAATCCGAACCGGCCGCGATCACCACGTTGGTGCCTTTCAATTCGACTTCGCTGCCGTCGTGCAACTTGACCTTGACGATATTGCCGGGCTGCAACTGGCCAAAACCGTAATACGGCGTGATCTTGTTGGCCTTGAACAGCTGCGCGATGCCGCCGGTGAACTGTTTGACGATCTTGTCCTTGCGGCCAACCATGGTCGCAACGTCCATTTTGGCGTCTTTGGCGCTGATGCCGTGGTCGCTGAACAGGTGCTGCAGGTTCCAGTAGTTGCGCGAGCTGTCCAGCAGCGCCTTGGACGGGATGCAACCGACCCGCAGGCAGGTGCCGCCGAGCGCCGGCTTGCCGTCCTTGCCGATGGCAGCGTCGATGCACGCGGTCTTGAGGCCGAGTTGCGCGGCGCGGATCGCCGCGTGGTAGCCGGCCGGGCCGGAACCGATGACGACTACGTCGAATTGTTCTGCCATTTCCTTTCTCGCTCTTGTTTGAGAAGGAAGCCGGTAGCGGTAGCAAGTGACTCGAAAGCAGTCGTCGCTGCTCCCGGGCTACCCGCTACCGGCTTGCGGCTACCTGAAAAATTACATGCCCAGGAGCATGCGGCTCGGATTCTCGAGCTGGTTCTTGATGTCGACCAGGAACAACACGGCGTCCTTGCCATCGATGATGCGGTGGTCGTAGGACAGGGCGATGTACATCATGGGCGCGGCAATGACGACGCCGTTCTCGACGATGGCCCGTTCCTTGATTGCATGCATGCCCAGGATGGCGCTTTGCGGCGGATTGACGATGGGCGTGGACATCAGCGAACCAAACGTGCCGCCATTGGTGATGGTGAAGGTGCCGCCCTGCAGGTCTTCCAGGGCCAGCTTGCCGTCGCGTGCCTTCTTCGCGAATTCGCCGATGCCCTTTTCGATATCGGCAAAGCTCTGGCGTTCCACATTGCGCAATACCGGCGTGACCAGGCCTTTTTCTGTCGAAACCGCGATGGAGATGTCGGCGTAGCCGTGGTAGATGACGTCGTTGCCATCGACCGAGGCATTGACCAGCGGGAAACGCTGCAACGCATTGGCTGCGGCCTTGGCGAAAAAGCTCATGAAGCCCAGCTTGACGCCATTGGCTTTCTCGAACGATTCGCCCAGTTCCTTGCGCATCGCCATGACCTTGCCCAGGTTCACTTCATTGAACGAGGTGAGCATGGCGGTGGAGTTCTTCGACAGCATCAGGCGCTCGGCGATGCGCAGGCGCATGCGGGTCATCGGCACGCGCTCTTCGGGACGCGCGCCACCGGACACGCCGGCGGTCTTGCCGCTGGCGTAATTGACCAGGTCTTCCTTGGTCACGGCGCCCTTGCGGCCCGTGCCTTCCACGGCGGCCGGGTCAATGCCTTCGGACACGGCGGTGAAACGCGCGCCTGGCGGCAGGCCATCGGTAGAAGCAACCGGCGAAGGCTTGGTGGACGCCGGCGCTGCGGCCGCGGCCTTGCTCGCAGTGGCTTTCGGCTGCACTTCCTGGGCACCGGCAGCCGGCGCGGCCTCGCTCTTCCTGTCGGCAGCCGGCGTCGCGGCGGCGCCTTCCTCGATCAGGGCCAGCAACTGCTGGCTGGTCACGGTGGCGCCTTCGGCGAACTTGATTTCCTTCAGCACGCCATCGACCGGCGAGGGCACTTCCAGCACGATCTTGTCGGTTTCCAGGTCGACCAGGTTCTCGTCACGCTTGACCGCGTCGCCGGCCTTCTTGTGCCAGGTGGCGATGGTGGCGTCGGAAACGGACTCGGGAAGAACCGGGACTTTGACTTCGGTGGCCATTTTGGAAAGGCTTCCTGTTGTGTGTTGTTCGAATGGATTATTCGGCGACGATGTCGTTGCCGAACTTGTTGACCAGGGCGTCGGCGACCAGCTTCAACTGCTCTTCGACATGTTGCGCGAAATGGCCGGCAGCGGGCGAAGGTGAGCGCGGACGGCCCGCGTAATACAGTTCCTGGCTTGCGCCGGTACAGGCCATCAGGTGATGACGTATCTGGTACCACGCGCCCTGGTTCTGTGGCTCTTCCTGGCACCACACGACTTCGCTCGCACCGGCATAACGCTTGAGTTCGGCAGCCAGCAGTTCGCGCGGGAACGGATACAGCTGTTCGACGCGCAGGATCGCCACATCGTTCTGGCCGCGCTTGTGCAGATCTTCCAGCAGGTCGTAATAGACCTTGCCCGAACACATCACCACGCGCTTGACCTGTCTGGGGTCGGCCTTGGCATCGGGGATCAGGTGCTGGAATTCGCCGTTGGCCAGTTCATCCAGCGAAGACACCGCCAGCTTGTGGCGCAGCAGCGACTTGGGTGTCATCACGATCAGCGGCTTGCGCGTGGTCATGCGCAACTGCCGGCGGATCATGTGGAAACACTGGGCCGGCGTGGTCGGCACGCAGACCAGCATGTTTTCCAGCGCGCACAGTTGCAGGAAACGTTCCAGGCGTGCCGAGCTGTGTTCCGGACCCTGACCTTCGTAGCCGTGCGGCAACAGCAGGGTCAGACCGCTGATGCGGCTCCACTTGGCCTCGCCCGCGGCGATGAATTGGTCGATCACCACCTGCGCGCCATTGGCGAAGTCACCAAACTGCGCTTCCCACACGTCCAGCGTGTTGGGATCGGTGGTGGAGTAACCGTATTCGAACGCCATCACCGCTTCTTCGCTGAGCAGCGAGTCAATGATGGTGGCGTCTTCCGGGTTGTCGACCAGCTGGCGCAATGGCACGTAATAGCTGTCGGTCTTCTGGTCGTGCAGGATTGCATGGCGATGGAAGAAGGTGCCGCGGCCCGCATCCTGCCCCACCAGGCGCAGGCGGTGGCCTTCGGACAGCAGGGTGGCGTAGGCCAGGTTCTCGGCAAAGCCCCAGTCGCCCGGCAGCTCGCCCTGTGTCATCTTGATGCGGTCTTCATAGATCTTGGCCACACGCGGATGCAGGGTCAGCCCGGCAGGAATCGTGTTGATGATCTTTGCCAGCTGGTCCAGGGTCTTGCGCTTGACCTTGGTGCTGACCGGATCGGTGACCTTGCCGGACAGGTACTTCGACCAGTCGATGGCCAGTTCGTCGGGCTTGGGCTTGGCCAGTTCGGTGGTGACTTCGCCAGAGTCCAGCTTCTTGCGATAGCTGTCGACCAGCGCCTGCGCGTCGCCCGCGGCAATGACGCCGCGTGCTTCCAGGTCGGCGGCGTACAGCTCGCGGGTGGTCTTGTGTGCGCGAATCACCTGGTACATCAAAGGCTGGGTGGCGGCCGGCTCGTCGGCTTCGTTATGGCCCCAGCGGCGGTAGCAGACCAGGTCGATGACCACATCCCGCTTGAACTCCTGGCGGAAGTCGTAGGCCAGGTTCGCGCAGAACACGACGGCTTCGGGGTCATCGCCATTCACGTGCATAACCGGGGCGCCGACCATTTTGGCCACGTCCGTGCAATACAAGGTGGAACGCGCATCGTCGCGCGCGCTGGTGGTGAAGCCGATCTGATTGTTGATGACAATGTGGATGGTGCCGCCGACCGCGAAACCGCGGGCCTGCGACATCTGGAACAGTTCCATCACCACGCCCTGTCCGGCAAACGCGGCATCGCCGTGGATGATCACCGGAAGCACGGCCTTGCGCTCGCTGTCGCCACGGCGTTCCTGACGCGAACGCACGCTGCCGGCAACGACAGGGTCGACGATTTCAAGATGCGAGGGATTGAATGCCAGCGCCAGGTGCACAGGATCGCCCGCGGTGGCGATGTCGGCGCTGAAGCCATTGTGGTACTTGACGTCACCGGTGTGGGCGCGGTCATCGGCGGCATGTTCGAACTTGCCTTCAAACTCGTCGAACAGCTTGCGCGGTGATTTGCCCATGGTGTTTACAAGCACGTTCAGTCGCCCGCGGTGGGCCATGCCCAGCACAAGGTCCTTGACGTTGCCGGTGCCGGCGCGGCGCACGGTCACGTCAAGCAGCGGGATCAGCGAGTCGCCGCCTTCAAGCGAGAAGCGCTTCTGGCCCACGTACTTGGTGTGCAGGTAGCGCTCGAGGCCCTCTGCCGCCGTTAACCGCTCCAGAGTACGACGTTGCGTCTCCGCGTCCAGGCCGTAATTGCCGCCTGCTGCCTCCAGGCGCGAATACAGCCACTGGCGTTGCACAACGTCGGTGATGTACATGAATTCGGTGCCGATGGAGCCGGCATAGGTCGCCTTGAGCCTGGCGAACAGGTCGCGCAGTTTCATGCGCGGCTGGCCGGCCACGCCGCCGGTGCTGAATTCGGTATCCAGGTCGTTGTCGGACAGTTTGTGGAAGCCCAGCTCCAGATCCGGCGAGTCCTGCCGCGGGGTCAATCCCAGCGGATCAAGATTGGCACCCAGGTGACCGCGCGAACGGTAGGCGGTAATCAGGCGCCCTACATTGCGTTCGCGCTCGTCACCCGCACCGTTCGCCGGCGCTGCGGCATACCCGTGGCTGGCGGCCTGGCGGGCGGCCTCAGTTACCTGGGCGATGATGACCGAGTGAGGAACATCACCAGCTTCGTGGCCCTTGAAGCCCTCGAAGTAGGCCTTCCATTTCGGGCCGACACTGTCAGGAGAGACCAGGAATTGCTCATACAGGTCTTCAATGAAGGAGGCGTTGCCGCCGCCGAGTTGCGAGGATTGCGCAAACTGCTTCAGGAGGTTGTCCACGATGGCGTAAGTTGGCTTGTCGAAGGGCCGATGTCTGGCTTGTGGGGTATACCGGCAGGCGTTTTAACAAGGCCTGCGCGGGCGGGATGAATGCGCGCAAATTATACCCGCAAGGCGCCGGTGACGGGCAGGTCTCTTGGACTAAAGGCGCACTTCGCGGTACGGGACTGAACGCTGTGCACGCTTTTCGCTCAGATACCCAGTGCGCGGAATTCGCTGCAGGGGCGGCCACGTTCCCAGAAACGAGCGAACTCGTCACGCAATTGCCGGGCGCGGCCCGCGCCGTCCAGGTCGACTTCGCCGTCGAAACGATGACCCAGCGTGCGGAAGTAGTAGCCGCTGATGTCGTTGGCGACAAAGGCCGCCGCGTAGGCCTTGTCGACGGGCTCGTTGACTTCATGGAAGACAAAAGTGCTGGGCAGGCGCTGCGCCAGGTTCAGCAACGGCGCGTGGGCACGCTGCGGAGTGCCTGCATCCTGCAGCAGGATCTGCACCTCGCCGCCGCGGTTGGCGGTGGCGAAACGCCTCAGCGCGTCCAGCACGCGCGCGTTGTCCAGCACACCGGGGTCCATTTCCCGGCTGTAGATGCGCAGCGCACGCCGTGCCTGGGTGATCACCGCAACCACCGCCGCAATTGCACCGGCGCTGTTTTCCACCAGCGTGGGGCCGCGCAGGGCACGGCGCATGGCCTGGTGTTCGATGCCGGCTTCGTGGAAACGTTGGCCATGCGGAATGAAACCCTGGCGCGCGTAGAAGGCTTCAGCGGACACTTGCGCATTCAATGACACCAGCGGCCAACCCTGATTGCGGGCTTCTTCCAGCAGGGCCACCAGCATTGCGTCACCGACCCCGTGGCCGCGCCATTCGGCCAGCACCGCCATGCGGCCAATCTTGTGCTCTGGGGTCAGGCGGCCGGTGCCGATGGGCTGGCCGTACTGGTCGCGCGCGATGACGTGGCGGCACAGCGGATCCAGTGCATCCCATTCCTCCTCAAGGGGAACCTGCTGCTCCTGCACGAATACTGTTTCGCGCACCGCGCGCAGTTCGGCCAGACCCGTGGCGTAGTCGATGGGAGTGACCTGGAAGCGGCGGTTGCCCATTAGTCTTCCTCGTCCCTCGGCAGCTGGTAGTGGCCCTGTGTATACAGGTCCATGGCGATGTCGCGCCCTGCCTCCGAGAGGCTGGCATAGGCGCCGCCGTCGAGCAGGTCGGCCGCTGCCAATGTCTGCGCATCCTTCACCGGCAGGGTGAATTCCAGCCCGCTGCAGAACAGGGTTGCCTTGCGGCCGCTCCGGCGCCAGGCCAGGCGCGAAAACGGATGTCGCTGCAATACGGCGCCCTGCTGCAGATCCCATTCAATCTCGATGCGTGAACGCAATTCGCCACCGGCCGCTACTTCACCTCCCGCACGATAGGTCGTGATGAAACGGCCAAACCAGTCGCCCAGCTTGTCGGGGTCGTTGAGTCGCAGGGTATTCAGTGCTTCCACGGCACGCGCCATGGCCGCGGCGTCAATCTCGTTGGGATCTTTGGGCGGCAGCAGGTCCGGGTCGTGGTAGCGCATGGACTCATCGGCCGCTGCGATCAGGTTGTCCAGATAGTCGCTGACCAGCTCGGCAGAAGATGGCGCGCGCATCCCTACCGACAAGGTCAGGCACGGATTGAGGGCCACCCCGTGGTGGGGCACGCCCGGCGGCAGGTACAGCATGTCGCCCGGTTCCAGCACCCAGTCGTGACTTGGGTTGAATTCGCGAAGCAGTTTCAGTTCCACATCGTCGCGGAAGTCCAGCGGCGGATTGGCGCTGGCATCAATCTGCCAACGACGTTGCCCCTGCGCCTGCAGCAGGAATACGTCGTACTGGTCCACATGCGCGCCTACCGAACCGCCCGTGGCGGCGAAGCTGACCATCACATCGTCAATCCGCCAGCGCGGCAGGAACCCGAATTTTGACAGCAGCCGACGCACGTCCACGTCCCACTTGTCCACGTCCTGCACCAGTAGGGTCCAGTCGTGATCCGGCATGCCGGGGAACTCTTCTTCGTTGAAAGGCCCGGTTCGCAGCGTCCAGGCATCGCGCGCGCGGTCATGGCTGACGATGCGTGACAGCGCCATTTCCTCGCAAGCCAGGCCGGCCAGGTCTTCGGGTTCGATAGGTGAGACGAAATCCGGAAATGCACCGCGGATCAGCAGCGGCTTCTTCTGCCAGTAGTCGCGCAGGAACCTGGCGGCGGGCATGCCGAGCATTTGTTTGGCATTGGCCTGGACTTCGATCACGGGTTTCTCCTGCTGGTATGGGTAGCGATTTCCTCGGCCACGCGTTGGTCGAGACGTTTGCCTGCTGTGGCTGCGTAGGCGCGGCATGCGCCGGTATCGACCAGCGCATGGGTGGCGCCGGGCCCGATCCGCGACCACATCTGAC
>JBDSUI010000104.1:0-3170 GCA_039927795.1 Pseudoxanthomonas sp. | reverse complement strand
GGCTGCACGAGTTCGAGTTTCTGCAGCGCCTCGAACGACAGCCCACGCACGCCGGCATAGTCGAACGGCGAGGGAATGGCCGTGTCTTCATTGCGCTGCTGGCGATCGATCTCATCGCGCTGACGATCCAGGTAGCCGGAATACTTCACCCCGATTTCCACCTGCTCGGCGACCTTGGCGTTGTCCACGCCCGGTCCGACTGACGGTACCGACATCAGCTTGGGGTAATCCAGTTCCGGACGCTTGATCATGTCCAGCACCGTGGTCTCGCGACTGACCGCGATGCCCAGCGTTGCCTCCACTTCGCGGCCCAGCGCATTGCCGGGCGACACCCAGATGCCGCGCAGACGTTCGTTCTCGCGGACGATCGCTTCGCGTTTGACTGCAAATTTTTCCCAACGTGCGTCATCTACCAAACCCAGGTCGCGGCCGGTTTCAGTCAGGCGCAGGTCGGCATTGTCCTCGCGCAGCTGCAGCCGGTACTCGGCGCGGCTGGTGAACATGCGGTACGGTTCCTTGGTGCCGTGGGTGATCAGGTCGTCGATCAGAACACCGATATAGGCTTCGTCGCGGCGCGGGCACCACGCCTGTTGCTGCTGCACATACCGCGCGGCGTTGAGGCCAGCGATAAGTCCCTGCGCCGCGGCTTCCTCGTAGCCTGTGGTGCCGTTGATCTGACCGGCGAAAAACAGGCCAGCCACCGCTTTGGTTTCCAGCGAGGATTTCAGGCCACGCGGATCGAAGAAGTCGTACTCGATGGCATAACCGGGCCGGGTGATGTGCGCGTTTTCCATGCCGCGGATGCTGCGCACCAGGTCCAGCTGCACGTCGAAGGGCAGCGACGTGGAAATGCCATTGGGATAGATCTCGGTCACGTCCAGGCCTTCGGGCTCGACGAAGATCTGGTGGCTGGTTTTTTCGGCGAAACGTACCACCTTGTCCTCGATGGACGGGCAGTAGCGCGGACCGATGCCTTCAATCTGCCCGCTGTACAACGGCGAACGATGCAGGGCGTTGCGGATCAGTTCGTGGGTGCGTTCGCTGGTGTGGGTAATCCAGCACGACAACTGCCGCGGGTGCTCCGACGCGTCGCCCAGGAATGACATCACGGGCAAGGGATCGTCACCCGGCTGTTCCTGCATCACCGAGTAATCAAGTGAGCGCCCATCGATACGCGGCGGGGTGCCGGTCTTCAGCCGGTCAACCACGAACGGACCTTCGCGCAGCTTGTGGGCCAGCGCGGTGGCCGGTGGATCGCCAGCACGGCCAGCGGCGTACTGGGTTTCGCCCACATGGATCTTGCCGGCCAGGAAGGTGCCGGCGGTCAGCACCACGGCCGGCGCCTCGAATCGCAATCCGGTCTGGGTGATTGCAGCACGCACGGTGTTGTTTTCGATGACCAGGTCGTCGACGGCGGCCTGGAACACGCTCAGGTTGGGCTGCGCTTCGACGATGCGACGGATCGCGCTGCGATACAGGGAACGGTCCGCCTGGCAGCGAGTGGCGCGCACCGCCGGACCCTTCGACGCATTGAGCGTGCGCCACTGGATGCCAGCCAGGTCGGCGGCATGCGCCATCACCCCGCCCAGGGCATCGATTTCCTTGACCAGGTGACCCTTGCCGATGCCACCGATGGCCGGGTTGCAACTCATTGCGCCCACGGTTTCCACATTGTGGGTCAGCAACAGCGTGCGGGCACCGGCGCGCGCGGCGGCCAGCGCCGCTTCGGTGCCGGCGTGGCCGCCGCCGATCACGATGACGTCGTAGTGGTGGAACGAGGCGTTGTTCATGGGCTCAGTGTGGCATTGGCGGGTGTGGGGAACGCGATTTCGGCCGATCCCGGCAGAAATGTTGGCATGGTTTCTGCGATATCCCTATTGCACCCGTCGTGACAAGCGACCAGGGGCGCAGGCTGGTAATGGAACAGGGGCCAGCCATGTGCACTGCGGGGGAGCGCCGGGGCCGATAGTCGGGGGACTATCGGCCCCATTTTATTTTTGCAATTGGCATGAAGCAAAGAAAAAGCCCGGCACTGCCGGGCTTTTGCATAGGTGCCGACGTCCGGCGGGGCCGGAACAGGGGGGATCCAGATTTCCCCACCGGACATCGACATGGAGCGCTGTCATTCCCATTCACGTCAAAAAGCGACGCTACCGGTCAGTGACAACACAGCCTGCGACGTGAAGGCCGGCAAAGCAACACTCAGAGCTCCTCGGTCCGCACCCCGTCACGTTTCTGTCGCCATGGCGGCGCAGCGCGCTCCATCGGGCGGGCACGCTCGACCTGCGCCGGGCGAGGCTGCGAAAACTGCGGCGGTGCGTCGTTGTTGGCCGGACCGCTGGGGATGCGATTGCCAGGCGGAAGCATGACCTGCCCTGATTCCCGGTAACGCCCGTCCCGCGGATTGCGCCACGGCGGCGCACGACCCTGGTCAGGCCGGCCGTACTGGTCCGGACGTGGGCGGTAGGGGCGCTGCGGGTAGTAGGGATAACCGCCATACCCGTAATAGGGCCTGTAGTAGCCACCGTAGCCATAGCCGCGATAGCCGCCGTAGCCGCCATAACCGTAGGAGGGGTAGGCATACCCATCGTAATACGGACCGTAAGCAGCGGCCGAGGTGGTGCGGCCGTAGTAATAGCCACCTGGCGTATTGCCGCCCACATAGTCATAGCTGGCGCATCCGCTCAGCGCGGCGGCGGCGAGAAGTGTAGTAAGCAAACGCAGCTTTTTCATGATGACGCCCCTGTTGCAGAGCTGGAGCATCGGCCTTGGGCATTGAATCTGTGCTTAATTCTTCCGTTTCATGCCACACGGCGTATTCCGGTTCATGTCAGGCCCGCACGCGTCGCCAAGGTCCTGAAAGACAGGGCCGATACGTTAATCTTTGCGCATGTCACTGCCCCTCCCTGTCTTCGCCGACGTCCTGTCTGCGGCTGCGCGCATTGCGCCCCACGCCCACGTGACCCCGGTACTGCGCTCACGCGTGCTGGATACGCTGGCCGGCGCTTCGATCCAGTTCAAGTCCGAACACCTGCAACGCAGTGGTGCCTTCAAGTTCCGCGGCGCCTGCAATGCGGTGTGGTCGCTGGGCGACGATGCCGCCCGGGCCGGGGTGCTCACCCATTCATCCGGCAACCATGGCGCGGCCCTGGCCCTCGCCGCCCAGACCC
>JBDSUI010000103.1:0-4758 GCA_039927795.1 Pseudoxanthomonas sp. | reverse complement strand
GCCACCGGATCATTCGCGGTGATGGTTCGCTGGGCGGCTACCGCTGGGGACTGCCGATGAAACAGGCGTTGCTGGCGCGCGAACGCGTCGCCGAGTCGTGACCCTCGGAATACAGCGTGTCCGCAGGTGGGGTTATCTGCTCTGGGGCGGCCCGCTAAGCTACGCAGCTTCCCTTTCTTGCCGGGGTCTCTGCCCTTGCCGGAGCCCTGCTTCGCTGTTGCTGGCCTCGCCGGACGCGGCGCCTGACTGGCCCGTTCCGCAGACCCACGCCAATGAGTTCAGCGCCATGACCACACGAAACGCCAGCACGCTTCAGATCTGCTTTGCGCTGGCGGTGGTTTACCTGATCTGGGGTTCGACCTACCTTGGCATTCGCTTTGCGCTGGAGGGAGGCTACCCACCACTGTTGATGGCCGGTGGCCGTTTTCTTTTGGCGGGCAGCATGATGTTTGCAGTGCTGCGCCTGCGTGGCGAGCCCACACCAACTCGCCTCCAGTGGAAGAACCTGGCGTTCATGGGCTTGCTGTTGATGGCCATCGGCAACGGCATGGTCAGCATCGCCGAGCAATGGGTGTCGTCAGGACTGGCCGCCGTGGCCGTGGCCTCGACGCCGCTCTGGATGGGATTGTTTTCACTGCTGCGCGGACAGCGCCCGAGCGCACTGGAGTGGGTCGGCATCGCCATCGGTTTCATTGGCGTGGTCTGGCTCAATGCGGGCAGCAGCCTGTCGGCCAGCCCATGGGGCCTGGTTGCATTGCTGATCGCGCCCATCGCGTGGGCGTTTGGTTCGATCTGGAGCAAGGGCCGCGACCTGCCTTCGCCCTTCATGTCCGCCGCCGGACAGATGATCACCGGCGGCGTGATGATGCTGTTCGCAGGGGTCGTCATCGGCGAGAGTTTCGACGCCATGCCCTCCCAGAAAGGCAGCCTGGCAGTGCTCTATCTGATCACCTTCGGTTCCATCATCGGCTTTTCCGCTTACGTCTGGCTGCTCCACCACGTGCGGCCGACGCTGGCCAGCAGCAATGCCTACGTCAACCCGGTGATTGCAGTGATGCTGGGGGCGTGGCTGGCCAATGAGCAATTCACCGCGCATGACCTGGGCGCGATGCTGGTGATCCTGTGTGGCGTGGTCGCCATTACCCTGGGCCAGGCGCGCCTGCGGAAGCCTGCAGGCGATCGCTCGCCATGACCGCTGCCGTGCTTGACCGGCGCGGCCTGTGGGCAGCCGCCGGTTCGTTCGTGGTCTGGGGCCTGATGCCGTTGTACTGGCACCTGCTGAAGACCGTGCCTTCATTGCAGATCGTCATGCACCGCATTGTCTGGAGCGCCGTGCTGGTGGTCGGTGGCCTGTGCCTGACCCAGGGCCTGCAGTGGCTGCGCGTCGCCAGGCAACGCCCGCGCGTGGTCTTGTTGCTGGGCTTGAGCGGGGTGCTGATCGCGTTCAACTGGGGCCTGTACATCTGGGCGGTGAACGCGGGGCATGTGGTGGAAACCAGCCTGGGCTATTTCATCAATCCGTTGTTCAACGTGGTGCTGGGCGTGCTGCTGCTGCGCGAGCGCCTGACGGCCGCGCAGTGGGTGTCGGTCGCCGTGGCGACCGTGGGCGTGCTGTGGCTGACCTTCAACTACGGCAGCTTTCCGTGGATCGCGCTGCTGCTGGCGGCATCCTTCGGCATCTATGGTTTCATCCGCAAGCTGGCGGTGGTGGATGCCATTCCCGGGCTGGCAATTGAAAGCCTGTACCTGTTTCTGCCCGCGCTGGTGGCGCTGCTGTGGCTGGAGAGTCACGGCGCTGGCGGTTTTGCCAGCCAGTGGAGCTGGCAGGTGGATGCATTGCTGGTGTTTGCCGGCCTGCTGACGGCCCTGCCGCTGATTGGCTTTTCCTATGCGGTGCGGCGGGTGCCTTACACCGTGGTCGGCTTCATGCAATACATTGCGCCGACCCTGCAGCTGATGATCGGGGTGCTGGTGTTCGGCGAAATTTTCGACCGCGACCGCGCCATCGGTTTCACCTTCATCTGGATCGGCTTGCTGATCTTCGTCGTCGACGGGGCGCTGCGCGCGCGCCACAAGCCCAGCACGTAACGCCGGGTCTGCCTGGCTGGTCGTGGCGCGTGGGCTTGGGGCCAGCAGGGCGTCAGCAGGGTGGGCCGTGCGGCCGGATCAGGAGCGATGCACACCAGCGGCGTGCGTTGCCACGGTCGGTCCGCCCGATCAGGTCGCGCGCAACGCTGCGGTCACTGGCAGCCGCGCCGCACGCAATGCGGGGAATAGGCCGCCGACCAGACCGATACCAAGCGCCCACTTCAGGCCGCTCCACAACAACTCCGGAGAGACCTTGAACTGGAACACCACCTGGCTGAAGTTGGCCCCCAGTGTGGCGACGCTGTAGCCGTTGAAGATCGACCAGGCCAACAGCCCGCCCAAGAGTCCGCCCAGCAGAGCCAGCAGCATGGTTTCCAGCATCACCGCCATCACCACCGGGGTGCCACGAAAGCCGATTGCACGCATGGTCGCGATTTCGCGTGCGCGCCCGGCCACCGCCGCATACATAGTGTTGAGCGCGCCGAAGACCGCGCCGATGGCCATGATCGCTCCGATTACGGTGCCCAGAATATTGATCAGCTTGGTCAGGCCCGTGGATTGCCTGGTGTAGTAATCGCGCGTGGTCAGCGCATCCAGCTTCAGCCGGGGATCGGCGGCCAACGCATCGGTCAGTTGCCTGAAGCCGGCCTTGCCGTCGACGCCCACCGTGACTGACTGGTAGGCGCGGCGGTCATAAGCAGAGGACAGGGTTTCAATGTCGGTCCACATTTCCGAATCGTGCGCGTCACCGGATGCAAACACGCCCACCACCTTCCACTCCTGGTTGCCCAACTCGATCTTCTTGCCAACGTCCAGGCCGCGGTACTGACCCTTTGCGCCCTGGCCAACCACCAGTTCGCGCACGCCTACATTGAACTTGCGGCCCTCGACCAGCTTGACCTGGGGACGGATCACCCATGCCGCTTCACTGACGCCGCGAAATTGCGCATTGGCATCTTCGCCAGTGCTGGCGGTTGGCAGGTTCACGATCTGCGAGAGCTCCGGTGACAGGATCGGCTGGCCAGTGGCGTCCTTGCGGATTCCGGCCAGGGTGCCGATCAGCGGCACCTGGTCACGGGTGATGACCGAATTGGTCTCGGCCTGCGAGCCGCCTCGCAGGATGATTGCCGTATCGTCGCTGCCGGTCTGCTTGAGCGTGGCGGCGAAGCCTTCACCCATCGCCAGCATCGCCACCAGCACGCCGACCACCCCGGCGATGCCGACAATGATCACGCTGGAAGCACCCCAGCGCTGCGGCAGGCTGGCGATGCCGATGCGGGTGGCCGCCAGGGCCAGGCGACCGGTGCGGGTCAGCGCCAGCCACAAGGCCAGCGCAACGGTGACCGCAGCCACGCCGTACCAGGGCAGCAGGATCCAGGCCACCAGGCCCAGGCTCAGCAGCAGGATAGATAGCGCATTCCACAACCATTGCTTCTTCATGAGTCACTCCCATTCAAATGCGGGGCCAGCCCGGCGCAACACGCCGCGTGTTTGCACCAACAAGCACACGCGTCGCGCACGTCACTGCGTCCGACGCTATCGCCCTGCCAATGCATCTACGATCTTCAAGCGCATTGCCCGCATTGCAGGAAGCGCGCCCACCACGATGCCAATGCCCAGCATCAAGGCCAGTCCCACGCCCCAGGTCTGCGCAGGAATCCCGGGCAGGCTCAGCATGCCGCCGCTGGCGGCGCTGAGGATGGGAATGAGGATGGCGGCAATGGCCATGCCCAGCACGCCGCCGAGCACAATCAGCAAAATGGATTCGACCAGCACCAGGGTCAGAACCGTCCCGTTGGTGAAACCCAGGGTCTTCAGCACGGCCAGTTCCGGAATCCGGTCGCGGACCGCCTGCGACATGGTGTTGCCGGTCAACAGCAGCAGGGTGAAGAATACCGCCGCCATGATGGCGGTGACGATCAGGCCGATGTCGGCGAACTGCTTGGCAAAGGACTGGTTGAAGGCCTGCTCGGTCTGGGCCTTGGTCTCGTGGCTTGAATTCTGCGAAATGGCGTCGATGGCCTTGGCCACGCGGGCGGCATGATCGGCGTTGTCCAACTTGACGATGTACCAGCCGACCATGCCATTGGTGTACTGGTTGGCTTCGTCGAAATATTTCCAATGGAACATGAGCTGGTTTTCTTCACCCCTGCGCTTGCTGTCGGCCAGCTTGAAGGTGCCGCTGAGCTTCAACGGCCACGCGTTGCTGCCGTCCTTCTGCGGGAAGATAGTGGCCTGCAACGGGATGGTGTCGCCCACTTTCCACTTGAAACGCTTGGCCAGCGCTTCGCCGACAATCGCGCCGGTGCGGTCGTTCTGCCAGTCCTTGAGCTGGGCCGGATCGATCACGTATTCCGGATACATCTCGAAGAAGTTGTCACTGACCGAAAAATTCGGGAAAAAGTTCTTGGGGTCCTGGTAGATGCCGCCGAACCAGGCCGCGTAGGTCGCCTTCTTCACCCCCGGCGTGGACTCGATCTGCGTGGTCAGGCTGTACGGCAACATCTGCGTGATCGACAGGCGCGAGGCAACGACCAGACGGTCGGCACCGGCTACGCTGCCGCCGCTGTTGAAGGCCACGCGCACCGAGTCCAGCAGTCCGAACAGCAGGAAGGCGGCGATCACCGACAACAGGGTCAGGAAGGTGCGGGTTTTGCTGCGGAACAGCGC
>JBDSUI010000102.1:0-6629 GCA_039927795.1 Pseudoxanthomonas sp. | reverse complement strand
GAAATCGCATTCGTCATGGTGATGCAGGGCATTGCCGAGAACGACGGTTATAACGGCCTCGTGCTGGCGGCGGGGCTTGGCTGGCGCGACATCGCGCTGGTGCGGACGATCTCGCGTTACCTGCGCCAGATCCGCATTCCCTTCTCGCAGGACTATATGTGGACGACGCTGGTGAAACACGCCGGCATCGCCGAGAAAATCGTCGAACTGTTCCATGCGCGCTTCAACCTTGATGACGCGGAAGAGGCGCGCAAGGAAAAGGAAAAATCCATCGTTGGGACAATCGAAGCCGCACTGGAAAAGGTGCAGAGCCTCGACGAAGACCGTATCCTGCGCCGTTTCGTCAATGCCGTGATGTCGGCGTTGCGCACCAATTTCTACCAGCTCGAAAAAGATGGCAGGCCGAAACAGACTATCGCCATCAAGTTCGATTCCAAGGCGCTCGACGCCGTGCCGTTGCCGCGGCCACTCTATGAAATCTTCGTCTATTCGCCGCGCGTCGAGGGCATTCACATGCGCTTCGGCAAGGTCGCGCGTGGCGGCATCCGCTGGTCCGATCGGCCGCAGGATTTCCGTACTGAAATTCTGGGCCTCGTGAAAGCGCAGCAGGTCAAGAATGCCGTCATCGTGCCGGTCGGCGCCAAGGGTGGCTTTGTGCCGAAGTGGCTGAACGCCGGCATGAGCCGCGAAGCATTCCAGGCCGAGGGCATCGCGTCCTACAAGATTTTCATCGGCACGCTGCTCGATCTCACCGATAACCTTTCATCCGCCGAACTGGTGCCGCCTGAACACGTCGTCCGCCACGATGGCGATGACCCCTATCTCGTGGTTGCCGCCGACAAGGGCACCGCGACGTTCTCCGACATCGCCAACGGCCTGGCTATTGCCCACGGCTTCTGGATGGGCGACGCGTTCGCCTCTGGCGGCTCGGTGGGCTATGACCACAAGGGCATGGGCATCACGGCGAGGGGTGCGTGGGAATCGGTCAAGCGCCACTTCCGCGCCCTGGGCCAAGATAGCCAGTCGCAGGATTTCACCTGCGCCGGTATTGGCGACATGTCCGGTGACGTATTCGGCAACGGCATGCTGCTGTCGCGGCATATCCGCCTGGTCGCGGCATTCGACCATCGCCACATTTTCCTGGATCCTGCCCCGGACGCGGCCAGCACCTTTGTGGAACGCCAGCGTCTTTTCAAGCTGCCACGATCCAGCTGGGACGACTACGACGAAAGCCTGATTTCCAGGGGCGGCGGCGTATATGCGCGTTCACTCAAGGCCATCGAGATAACGCCCGAGGTGCGGGCCGTGCTGGATCTTGCAGAGGACGTGAAGTCACTCTCACCCAACCAACTGATGAGCGCCATCCTGAAGTCGCCAGTGGACCTGTTGTGGAACGGTGGCATTGGCGTTTACGTGAAGGCCAGCAGTGAACAACATGCCGATGTGGGTGACCGATCCAACAATGCGTTGCGCGTCAATGGCAATGAGCTGCGTTGCAAGGTGGTGGGCGAGGGCGGCAACCTGGGGATGACCCAGCTGGGTCGCATCGAAGCCGCACAGCAAGGGGTCTTGCTCAACACCGACTTCATCGACAACTCCGCGGGCGTGGATACGTCCGACCACGAAGTCAACATCAAGATCCTGCTCAACGACGCAGTGCAGGCGAAGAAGCTGTCTGTGCCTGATCGCAACAAATTGCTGGCGTCGATGACCAAAGAGGTCGCCGGCCTGGTGCTGTTCGACAACTACCGGCAAAACCAGGCGATCAGCCTGATGGAACGCATGAGCGTGTCGCGCCTGGGCTCAAAGCAGCATTTCATCCAGACCCTGGAATCGCAGGGGCTGCTGGATCGGCAGATCGAATTCCTGCCTTCGGACGCCGAACTGGCCGAGCGCAAGGCGCGTGGCCACGGCCTGACCCGGCCCGAGCTTGCCGTGTTGCTGTCGTATTCGAAACTGGTGGCATTCCAGCAACTGCTGGAATCCGATATTCCCGAGGATGCCTACCTGTCCAAGGAGCTGCAGCGCTATTTCCCCGAGCCGTTGCAGAAAAAATATGCCAAGGAGATGGAGAAGCATCGCCTGAAGCGCGAAATCATCGCCACCGCGGTGACCAACTCAACCATCAACCGCATGGGCGCGACCTTCCTGTTGCGCATGCAGGAGGACACCGGACGCAGCCCGGCGGAAGTGGCAAAGGCATTCACCATTACCCGCGAGAGCCTTGACGCGCGCGCCTTGTGGACGCAGATCGATGCGCTGGACGGCAAGGTGCCCGAGTCTGTGCAGATCGACGCCCTGCAGGTGATCTGGTCGTTGCAGCGATCGTTCACACGCTGGTTGCTGAGCCGCCCTGGCCCGATTCCCGACATCGCCACGGCGGTGGATCGTTACCACGACGGGTACAACGAGATCCGTGCCGCGGACGGCGTGCTGCCGGCATCGCTGCGCCCCGCCTACGAGGCCAGCCTCAAGGACTGGAAAGAGAAGGGCGTGCCACCGGCGCTGGCCGGGCAACTGGCGGCGCTGCCTTACCTGGAGCCGTCCAGCGACATCATTGAACTGGCGCGCGCACGCAAGTTGAAGCCGGTGGAGGTATCGAAGGTGCATTTCCGGCTTGGCGAGGCTTTGCACATGCCGTGGCTGTTCGAGCAGGTCGATGGCCTGCAGGTGGATGGCCGCTGGCACGCGGTGGCTCGTGGTGTACTGCGCGACGAGCTGGTCACCCAGCAACGTTTGCTGACCGACAAGGTGCTGTCGATGCCCGGGGCCAATGCCGAGGCCAAGGTACGTCACTGGATGGAACGCGACGATCCATTGCTGCGCTTCACCCTGTCGATGCTGGATGAGCTGTCCGCGCAGAAGACGCTGGATTATCCAACGGCTTCAGTGGCCGTGCAGCGGCTGTCCCAGCTTTCGGCCAAGCGCTAGCCTGCAGCACCTTGTCCGGCTGCTCTCTTGAAACGGGCAGCCGGCAAGCCTGGTTTTGCAACACCATGAACAACAGCCGGGCGCGCCCGGCTCTACAACCATAGTCGGCCGGGCACGCGCTCGCTATCGACATCCCGGCCCCACTCGCGCATTGGCTTGAGGTTATCCTGATGCCATGACCACCCCACGCATCGCCTTTCTGGCCAGTCCCACCGATGAAGCCCAGTCGGCATTGAAGCAATTGATCGCGCGCTACGGCCCGTGTGAACCCGACGAAGCCGACGTGCTATGCGCGCTGGGCGGTGACGGGTTCATGCTGCAGACCCTGCACCGGCATGGCGGACTGGGCAAACCGGTATTCGGCATGAAACTGGGCACCGTCGGCTTCCTGATGAACCACTACCGCAACGACGACCTGGTCGACCGCATTGCCAACGCCGAGCCGGCCAAGTTGCGACCACTGGAAATGCTGGCGCAGACCGAGTCGGGCGCTTCGCAGGCCTCTCTTGCCTACAACGAGGTTTCGTTACTGCGGCAGACGCGCCAGGCGGCACACCTGGGCATTGATCTCAATGGGCAAACCCGCGTGGAGGAACTGGTCTGCGATGGCGTGCTGGTAGCCACGCCTGCTGGCAGCACGGCCTACAATTTTTCGGCGTATGGTCCGATCCTTCCGCTGGGCTCGCATACGATTGCGCTTACGCCCATTGCACCGTATCGCCCGCGTCGCTGGCGTGGCGCCATTCTCAAGGCCGATACCGAAGTGCGTTTCCACGTACTGGATCCGTACAAGCGTCCTGTCAGTGCAACCGCCGATTCCCACGAAGTGCGCGACGTGGTGCAAGTTACCATCCGCGAATCGCGCGAGCGCACCGTGACCCTGCTGTTCGACCCCGAGCACAACCTGGAAGAGCGCATCCTCAGCGAGCAGTTCGTGGTCTGAGCACCACGCCGGGTAAAGAAGGAAAGAAGGTATGCTGCGACCAGCCGAGGTGTGGGGCTGCGGACGGACAGAAGCATCGGATTGGGGGGAGGGGTCTCCTGATGAAGAGCAAGTGGATTTTAGTTCTGTGCGCGTGGTTTTCCGCACAGGACGTGATTGCCTGCGGTATGAGCAGCACGCTGGTGCCGCTGGCTATGGCCGGGGGCAGTGGCCCTGTCGACGCCAGCGCGGATGAATTGCCCGCGCCGCGGGTAGTGGTCACCGACATTGTCCGCGGCATCGGACCCAACCATTCGTCCTGCGACGATACCGGGCTGCTGTCGGTGACGGTGGATTGGCCACGGGGCAAGCAGAAACTGCGTGAGCTGGGCTTCGAGTTCACGGTCGTGTCAGGCACAACGGCCTACCCAATCTTCCCGTCGGGTCCGATGCAGGCGCCAAGCAGTGGGCGCCGCAGTGATTTCCTTTTCATGTGGCGCGAGGGTGGACCCGCGCAGCAGCAGCGGATCGACCTGCAGGTGGAAGTGCGCGCGGTGACCCGCGACAACCAGCGCGGGGCACCTACGCGGATCGTGGTCGCGGCGGCACCCGGGGCCTGAGCACCAATCTAGGCGACTGCGACCGCCATGGCCGATAATGGCACATGTCTTCAGATAACACGCCCCGTTTACTCACTGTCGCCGTAACTTCACGGGCCCTGTTCGACCTTGAAGAAAGCCATGCGCTCTACGAGAGCGAAGGCGTTGAGGCCTACAGCAGTTTCCAGCGTGCCCATGAGGATGACGTGCTTGCGCCCGGCATGGCGTTCTCGGTGGTGCGCAAGCTGCTGGCGCTCAACGATGGTGCGCCGGTGGTCGCGCCGCGCGTTGAAGTGATCCTGCTTTCGCGCAATTCTGCCGATACGGGCCTGCGCATCTTCAATTCCATCCAGCACCACAACCTCGGCATCACCCGCGCCACCTTCACCTCAGGCGAGCCTACCTGGCCTTACGCCAAACCATTTGGAGCGGACCTGTTCCTGTCTGCCAACCCCGAATCGGTGCGGCGCTCACTGGAACATGGCATCGCGGCGGCGACCATCCTGCCGGCCAAGGCAATGCAGCAGCGCTCTGACCAGTTGCGCATTGCCTTCGATGGTGATGCAGTGATTTTCGGCGACGAAAGTGAGCGGGTGTCGCGCGAGCAGGGGGTGGAAGCCTTTGGCAGGCATGAGCGCGACCGCGCCCGAGAACTGCTTTCCGGTGGGCCATTCAAGGGTTTTCTGTCTGCACTGCATGACCTGCAGGCGGCCTTTCCGGCCGGCAAGGACGCACCCATCCGTACCGCACTGGTGACTGCGCGTTCGGCCCCCGCACATGAGCGGGTAATCCGCACCCTTCGCGAGTGGGGCGTTCGCCTGGATGAGGCATTGTTCCTGGGTGGCCGCCACAAGGGTCCGTTCCTTGAGGCCTTCGGTGCCGACATCTTCTTCGATGATTCCCAGCACAATATCGACAGTGCGCGCATGCACGTGGCCACGGGCCATGTTCCGCATGGCGTTGCCAATTCCTGACCAGTACCCGTAGGAGCACGCCATGGGGGGCGAGCTCCTGTTCTTATGAGTGAGTCCACGGTCAGACCTCGCGGCCATGGGCCGCTCCTACGTGGACTGCTACTACATGGGCAGGCGCACGTCAGCCAGCTTCCAGCTCAGACCCTTGCGCTTGAACACAAAGACTACCGGCTGTCCGGCTTCATTCTGGATGGTGGCGGTAAAACGCGAGGGTGACTCGTAGTGATGGACCGCGCTTTTCAGTGGATCGGCTGGAATCGGCTTACCATAGGTATCGCCATCAACGGTGTCGCCGATTGACTGCTTCCACATGCTGCGGCCCTGCAGCAGGGCGCCGATTCCCAGTGGCGTGACCATGGTATCGACCCCGGCGCCCATTACATTGCTGGCAATTGACAGAGCGATGGCACCAAAAATATTCGACTGCATGTCGCTGCCGGCGCGTCGTGCCATTGCATCCTCAACCTGGGCCCGGATGCTGACGCGCAGGGCCGGGAAGTCGACATGCCGCTCCAGTTTGCCGGTGTCCTGTTCGGCCAACGCCGTACGGATGCCGTTGATAGCCAGGTACGGTCCTGCCGCAACGTAAGTGCCCACGGCAAGCAGCAGTACAAGCACCAGTGCGATCCACTTCTTCATCTCAGAACTCCAGGTCCAGCGCAGCGCACAGGTAGTCAACGAAAGGTCCCAGCGCAGCCAGGTCCGTGGCCAGTATCTGCCGCAAACGGGTGCCAGTGACGGTTTCATTGTCCAGTGGGCGCAGGAATACGAAGTTCTTGTGCTTCAGATCTTCAATAAACTCGAAATCAGGCGGAAAACCGCGCGGCGGCCGGACCAGCATTTCGTTGTCGCCGAAATCAAAGCGCGCGCGGAACTTAGGGGCGTGTGCGGCTGCCTTCCAGCCGCCCGGGTTGTCGACGATGAACTGCCTAATCCGGCGTTGGGTGGCGGGCTCGGGGTGCCACAGCCCGGCACCCACGAAACACGCACCTGGTTGCAGGTGCAGGTAGAAAGACGGCGCAGGCAACTGCTTGCGGCGATGATGATAAAGACGCGCGCCCTGCCATGGCTTGTAGGGGGACTTGTCGCTGGAGAAGCGCGCATCGCGGTAGATGCGAAACAGCGAGCCGCCTACGGTTTTTGGATCAGAGCGGAACTCGGTGCTTACCGCTGCGAGATCCGGCTGCAGGTCAGTGAGCAGGC
>JBDSUI010000101.1:0-11879 GCA_039927795.1 Pseudoxanthomonas sp. | reverse complement strand
AGGCAGGCGCCGTAGGGCGGCAGCGGCTGCTCGCCGCAGGGGTTGGTGGCACGGATGTTCTCGCACCACCAGTTGTTGTTCATCTCGTTGACGCGGTCGATAAGGATGAAACCGGGCTCGGCGTAGTCATACGTGGAGACCATGATCATGTCCCACAGGTGACGGGCGCGGATGTGGTTGTAGATCTTGCAGGCGACCAGGCCATCTTCACGGCTGACGTAACTGCGATGGGTGGGCCATTCGCGCCACTGCACCTGGCTGGGGTCGTCAAGGTCGATCTCGTGCTGTTCCTTGGCGTTGACCGGGAACACCAGTGGCCAGTCGCTGTCGTTGGCAACGGCGTCCATGAAGCCGTCGGTGATCAGCAGGGACAGGTTGAACTGGCGCAGGCGTCCGTCTTCGCGCTTGGCGCGGATGAAGTCCTTGGCATCGGGGTGGGACACATCGAAGGTGCCCATCTGCGCGCCACGACGGCCGCCTGCGCTGGAAACGGTAAAGCACATCTTGTCGTAGATATCCATGAACGACATGGGCCCGCTGGTGTACGCACCGGCGCCGGCCACGAACGCGCCCTTGGGCCGCAGGGTGCTGAATTCATAGCCGATGCCGCAGCCCGCCTTGAGGGTCAGGCCGGCTTCGTGAACTTTTTCAAGAATGCCGTCCATCGAGTCTTCGATGGTGCCGGACACGGTGCAGTTGATGGTGCTGGTGGCCGGCTTGTGTTCCTGCGCGCCGGCATTGGAGGTGATGCGGCCGGCGGGAATGGCCCCGCGGCGCAGCGCCCAGACAAAGCGCTCGTACCAGTAGGCGCGCTTCTCGGCGTTGGGTTCGGCATCGGCCAGGGCCCGGGCTACGCGCTGGTACGTGCCGTCGATGTCGGCATCCAGGGCTTCGCCCTGCTTGGTCTTCAGGCGGTACTTCTTGTCCCAGATATCCAGCGAGGCCGGCTGCATCGGGACCAGCGACCCGTCTGCTACTTGATTGTTCTTGACCGCCTCGAGGCGCACCGTGCTCATGGTTCTGTTGCTCTCCCTGTTTCTGGAAACTAGTAAAAGGTGGTTTCTTGTTTTTGACCGCAGCGCCGGCAGGACCGGAGGTACGGGTGTTGCATCTTTAACGAACCGCGTTTTCCAACCGTCGCCTTCCGAACGTCGCGCGCTTCAGCAGCCAGCGGTTACATGGCCAATTTCAGGACGTTGCGGCGCTTGAATCAGACTGCGACCCAAGGCTGCCGACAGGCGCCCAAAACTGTGCGCAGCATCCCGTAAAACCCCCGTCACCAGCGCTTATACGTGCCACTCCCCACTGTCTTGATGTAGAACAAAAACCCTACTGCTTGGGCCAACTGCTCACCCGACCGCTATATCTAGTGGCTGTACCGCAGGACGCACGCTACGCCGGCCGGTCAGGACTGTCAACGGGAAAAAGACTTACGTCTTGCCCCACCGCAAGTCCTGCCTATTCATATTTTCAGCACCCTTGCCGCGCAGCGCGCTGCCCAACTTCATTGCGGGTTTAGGCGCTGATCAGCACACTCATTCATATAGCCTCGAAATATCGAGCGCCTGCCTGCAACAACGCCGGCGGCGCCTTCCTCCTGCCCTCTAACGAGCCACACGACCTGCCATGCGACCGCTCCCCACCCTGTTAGCCCTGGCCGCCGCGGCCGCCTTCGGCGGATTCGCCGCGATCGGCCTCACTACCCTGTATGGACAACGTGCCGAAGCCGCTGTCGCCGGCGCACCGGCGCTGGTGCCGGCCGTGGGCGCGCTGCCGGTCACCGTGGATGGCCAGGCCCTGCCTTCGCTGGCCCCGATGCTGCAGAAGGTGATGCCGGCGGTGGTCAGCGTGAACACCAAGCAGGTCGTGCGGGTACGCAGCCCGTTCGTGGATGATCCCTTCTTCCGCCGCATGTTCCCCAATATTCCGCAGGAGCGCATCAACGAGTCACTGGGCTCTGGGGTCATCATCGATGCCGCCAATGGCTACGTGCTCACCAACCACCATGTGATCGAGAACGCCGACGATGTGTCGGTGACCCTGGCGGACGGGCGCACGCTGAAGGCGGAGTTCCTGGGGTCGGACGCCGATACCGATGTGGCCCTGATCCGTATTCCGGCCGACAAGCTCACCGCGATTCCGCTGGCCAATAGCGGTGCCTTGAATGTCGGGGATTTCGTCGTAGCCATCGGCAATCCGTTCGGGCTGAGCCAGACGGTGACCTCGGGCATTGTCTCGGCGGTGGGCCGCAGCGGCATCCGCGGATTGGGCCTGCAGAACTTCATCCAGACCGATGCCTCGATCAACCCGGGCAATTCCGGCGGCGCGCTGGTCAACCTGCAGGGCCAGCTGGTCGGCATCAACACCGCCAGCCTCAACCCACAGGGCAGCATGGCCGGCAACATTGGCCTGGGCCTGGCGATTCCCTCCAATCTGGCCCGCGACGTGGTCGATCAGTTGCTGAAGAACAATGGGGTGGTGATACGCGGCAGCCTGGGTCTGGAAACGCAAACCATTACCCCGCAGGTGGCGCAGGGACTGGGCTTGGGCGAAACCCGCGGCGCGGTAGTGACGCGGGTGTATGCCGGCTCCGGCGCGGCGCAGGCGGGCCTGAAACCAGGCGATGTGATTGTCGCGGCCAACGGCCAGCGCATCGACAGCGCCGACGCGCTGCACAACTACGAAGGCCTGCAGCCGGTCGGCACGCCGCTGGTGCTGGAGGTGCGGCGCGACGGCAAGACCCTGACTCTGCGCGCCGCGCTGAAGGCACAGCCTGGCGCGCTCAGCGGTGCGTCGCTGGATCCACGCCTGACTGGCGCCTCGTTTGCTGAACTGCCCGAAGCACAGCGCAGCGCCGGCCTCAGCGGCGTGGTGGTCAAGGATGTGGCCCGTGGCAGCCGCGCGGCGCAGAACCGCCTGCAGCCAGGGGATATCGTGCTGGAAGCCAGCAGCGGCGAATTCACCGACCTGGCCGGCTTCAAGGCCAGCTTTGAACGCAAGCCCGCGCAACTGGTGCTGCAGATCATCCGCGGCAACGCGCGCGGCAACCTGCTGGTGCAGTAGCTGGTCTGGCGCGACCGATTTTAATGAAGGCGCTGCGATATCGACGCCGCAATGACGGCGCGTTAATGGGCGCCTGCTATAGATGACACCCCAATCAAGTCGGGCGCTGCGGCGCACGGCTTCACCCCACAGGAGATCACCCATGAACAATCCCACCGCAACCGATGCAATGAAGAGCAACCTTGGCGAAGCGGGTTCGCATCTCAAATCCGCTGCCGCGGCCGCCAGCGAAGCGCTGCGCGGCGCCGCCGGCACCGCCGGCGATGAATTGAAGCTGGGCAAGGCCAACGTGACCTCCGAACTGGCCGAGGGCGCCCTGTCGGCACTGGCCGCGGGCGAGTCCGGCGGTGCGGCGGCAATGGAACAGGTGGACCAGCTGATGGACAAGGGCCGCGATCTGATCGAAAGCGCCGCCGAGCTGATCCGCGAGCGTCCGCTGGCCTCGTTTGGCGTGGCCTTCGCGTCAGGCTGGATCATTGCCAAGCTGGCCCGCAGCGGCGGCAGCGGCGGCAGCGACAAGTAAGCAACGGTGAGCGAACCGCACGATAGCGCCCAGCCAGCCAATGGCCAGGCGGCGGACAATGAGCCGCCGGACCTGGCCGATGCGATCCGCGAGGTTGGCGCGGCGGCGCGCGCCGGGCTGAGCGAAGCCGGCCACGCGGCCAAGGCCTTCCGCACCCTGATCGCGGCCGATGTGTCGCTGGCCCGCAGCGCATTTGGCCGGGCCATGGCCCTTACCGGCGTGGCCATTGTGTTTGGCGCGTCCTGCTGGCTGTTGCTGATGGCCGCCTTGATCGTGTTCCTCAGCCGCCAACTGGGCCTGCCTTGGGCCGTCTCGCTGCTACTTTGCGCGCTATTGAGCGGAGCAGTGACGGTGTGGGCGGCGTGGCAGGCCGACCGCTATTTCGACCATACCCGCATGCAGGCCACGCGACGCCAGCTGGCCCGCCTGGGCATCGGCGAACTAGCCGATTTCACCCCGGATCCGGACTCGACTGCTTCGACCCGCGAAAACACCGAGAACCGGCCGCCGCAGGACGGTGAAGGAAAGCCACCACATAGCGACGTGGGCGTGCGGGTGACGCCACCATGAAAGCACCGCACCAGAACGTCACCTTCGAACAGTTGATTACCAAGGTCAAACTGGCCGAGGATCTGCTGGAAGCACGCGAACGCGCGACGGTCTCGCGCTACCGACAGCTGAAGCAGTCTTGGCAGGCGGGCTGGACCCCGTGGCGCATCGTGGCCGCGGGCCTGGTCAGCGGCTTCCTGGTGGGGCGTGCCGAGCCGCTGGGCGCTATAGGCGGACCGCGCCTGCTGCAGATGGTCGGCGCGGTGTCCAGCTTGTTTGCCTCGGCGCAGGCGGCGGTCGCCGCGGGCGAAGCCAAGGACGCGGCCGATGACGCCGGCGAAGTGGCTGTGGATGCCGCCCAGGCCGCCGTCGCGCCACAGGTTGCAGTGGCCGCCACGGCTGCCGTCAACGACGACCCTGCCTACCTGATCGCCAACGGATCGGCGCGCCGGCCGCAGGCGGCCGAAGCCGCCACCGATCTGTCCGAGCATTGATTGCTTCCACTTTTTCCCAGCCCGCGCAATCGCGCCAACCCGATGAGCCCGTCCTGCCGTGATCACTCCTTCCAGCGAGTCGCTTCCACCTGTTCCGGCGCACCTCACTGCAGAGCAGGACGTTCCAGCGCTGGGCGCCTACGCACACCCTGAGGCCGGCGCGGCTGGGAATGTCGATCGCGCGCGCCGGCACCCGCGCCCGCGTGCGTCGGCCGCGCTGCTGGTACTGGCCTGCCTGGCCGTGGGCTACACCTTGTGGGCAGCGCAGGATCTGTTGTTGCCAATCCTGTTGAGCATGTTCTTTGCGCTGGTGGCCAACCCCATCATCCGCCTGCTGAAGCGCCTGTGGGTGCCACGCTTCCTGGCCGCGCTGATCGTGGTGGTGGGCGGCTTGGCCGGTGCCGGCGCCCTGGGTACCCAGCTGATCGTGCCGGCCGGCGACTGGATTCGTGACGTGCCCAAGGAATTGCGCGCGCTGACCCCCAAGCTGCGCGCACTGGCCAAGCCCATGCAGGACGCCAACCGCGCCGCCGAAACCATGGCCCGCGCCGCCGGTGGCGACAGCGGCAAGAAGGTGCAGGTGGTACGCACCCAGGTCGATGACCCCTACAAGATGCTGACCACCACGCCACGCCTGCTGGCCTCGGTACTGGCGGTGGTGCTGCTGACTTTCTTCTTCATCGTCTACGGTGAGGACCTGCAGCGGCATGCGATCGCAATGTTGCCCAACCGGCAGAAGAAGAAATTCACCGTCGACCTGATGCAGTCCATGGAGCGCGAACTGTCGCGTTACGTGCTGACCATCAGCGTCATCAATACGGTGGTCGGGCTGATTTATGCCGGAATCCTGTACGCGCTGGACATGCCTCTGCAGGAAGCGCTGCTGTGGGGCACGATGGTGGCGATCCTCAACTTCGCCCCCTACGTGGGCGCGCTGATCGGCATGGGCGTGATGCTGCTGGTGGGATTCGTCAGCTACAACGAGCCGTGGCTGTCGCTGATGCCGGCGGTGATGTACCTGGTATTGCACACCGTGGAAGGACAGATCGTGACCCCGATCGTGCTGGGCCGGCGCATGGCGCTGTCGCCGTTGATCCTGATCCTGGCGCTGATGGTGTTCGGCTGGCTGTGGGGCATCATCGGCCTGCTGCTGGCGGTGCCGCTGCTGGTCTGCGTGAAGATGGTGCTGGCCCGCGTAGACGGCATGGAAGGCTGGGCGCGGCTGCTGGAATAGCACCGTCCCAAGTGTTCACGCCCCCTTGCAGGGCCGCGCTTGCTCGGCTGCTCTGCTCCTGACTGCGGCACAGCCAAGCAAGCGCGGCGCTACTGTGGACGTTCCGGAACATCGGCGTTCCCTTTCTCAAACGCGCAGGCGCCGCCGGACCGCACACCCGCAGCCGCTAGAATGCAGGCATGAGCTTTCCCGTGCGCGCCATTACCCTGGATCTTGACGACACCCTGTGGCCGTTCGCGCCGATTGCCGTGCGCATCGACCTGGCGCTGCATGAGTGGATGCGCGAACACAGCCCGGTAACGGCCGATCATTTCCCCATCGAAGCCATGCGCACCTTGCGCGAGCGCTCCTTTGCCGACAACCCGCACCTGCACCACGACGTCAGCGCGCTGCGGCGCTTGACCCTGCGACAGGCGCTGGCCGAAAGCGGTGGCAACCCCGACCTGCTGGAGGCCGCCTACGACGTGTTTTTCGCCGCGCGCAACCAGGTCGAGTGCTATCCCGATGCGCTGGACGCGCTCGCGCGGCTGGCCGCGCGCGTGCCGGTGGCCGCACTGAGCAATGGCAACGCCGACCTGCAGCGGATCGGTCTGATGCACCATTTCGAGTTCCAGCTGGGTTCGCGCGAATACGGCGCCGGCAAGCCCGACGCAGGCTTCTTCCACGCCGCCTGCGCGCGCCTGGGCGTAGCCCCCGCCGAGGTGTTGCACGTAGGCGACCACGTGGACATGGACGTGATTGGTGCCGCCCGCGCCGGCCTGCGCAGTTGCTGGATCAATCGCGAAGGCATGTCCTGGGAACGCGACGAGCCACGTCCGGATCTGGAATTCAGCAACCTCACCGCCCTGGCCGACTGGCTGGAGCATTCATCAACACACCCGGAACCTGCCCGCGCATGAAGCTGCCGAACGGATTCACCCAGCCCTCTGCTTCCGCCTTGCCCCTGCACGTGCTGGAACGCGGGCATTTCAGCGACTGGCGCGCCAGCCTGGCGCCGGCCCTGCAGGCCTGGGTGGATGCACAGCAGTTCACCGCCAGCGCTGGCACATTGCTGCTGCTGCCCGGCGAACTTGGCCTCGCCGGAGCGGCGATGGGCATCGGCGATCCACTCGATCCCTATTCCTACGCGCACGCGCCCTATGGCTTGCCGCCTGGAGACTGGGCGCCGGCATCACCGCAGGAAGCAGGCGCGCACGCCGCCCTGCAACTGGGCTGGGGGCTGGGCAGCTACCGCTTTGACCGTTACCGCAAATCGGCGCGTATGCCCGCGCGTCTGGCCCTGGCAGAAGACGAGACCTGTGATGAGGCTTTCGACGTGCTTGCCGCCTGCGTGCGCGTGCGTGATCTGGTCAACACGCCCACCGAACACATGGGCCCGCAGGAACTCGAAAACCTGGCCCGCGAACTCGCCGCCACCCACGGCGCGCAGGTCGAGGTCATCAGTGGCGATGACCTGCTGGCCCAGAACTTCCCTGCCATCCACGCGGTCGGCCGCGCCTCGCATCGCGCGCCGCGATTGATCGCGCTGCGCTGGCCCGGACCGGTGGCCGACAGTGCAGCACTGCCGCATGTGGTGCTGGTCGGCAAAGGCGTGTGTTTCGACACCGGCGGGCTGGATCTGAAGCCCGCCGATGGCATGCGCAACATGAAAAAAGACATGGGCGGTGCGGCGCACGCCATGGCCCTGGCCGAACTGGTGATGGCCCGCAAGCTGCCGCTGCGCCTGACCCTGCTGGTGCCGGCGGTGGAAAATGCGATCGGGCCCGAGGCCTTCCGCCCCGGTGAAGTGATCGCCACGCGCCAGGGACTCAGCGTGGAGATCGACAATACCGATGCCGAAGGCCGCGTCGTGCTATGCGACGCGCTGACCTATGCGGGCGAACAGGCACCTGACCTGGTGCTGGATTTCGCCACGCTGACCGGCGCGGCGCGCATTGCCCTGGGCCCTGACCTGCCGGCGCTGTTCGCCAATGACGATGCACTGGCCAATGACTGGATCGCCGCTGGTGAACGCCTGCGCGACCCACTCTGGCGGATGCCGCTGTGGCGTCCCTACCTGCGCTACCTCAACAGCGGGATCGCCGACCTGGCCAACGCCGGCTCGCGCATGGCCGGCGCAGTCACTGCGGCGCTGTACCTGGAACGTTTCGTGCCCGAACAACAGAAATGGGCGCACCTGGACGTTTACGCCTGGAACGACAACGATCGCCCCGGCCGACCCGCCGGCGGCGAAGCGCTGGCGTTACGCGCCGCCTTCGAGATGCTGAAGACTCGATACCGCGGCTGAGCAATGCCCCGTGCCTGGGACTTCAGTGATCCGATGCTGCCCGGCGCTCGCTGTCGGCACTACCGGCCGCGCGGGCCACTCACGCCGGGTTGAAAGTGCGCTACGGTAGCTGCGCGGCTGCCTCATCAGCAGGTGGCGCGCCCCACACCAGAGTTTCCCAGGATCCACCCCTACGACAGGAGGTCGTCATGCAACCCATCCAGAACTTCCGCTTCATCCTCGCTGCAACCCTGTTGCTGTGCACAGCACCCGCGTTTTCCGCCGGGCTGGAAGACGAAAACCTGCTGCAGACCTTGCCGGACGGGTACCAGATCGGTTTCCAGGACCGCAAGGCCGGCGCGCAGATCACCGAAATGGTGCCGAAGGCCGAAACCGTGGAAAACTGGACCGAGATGCTCACCACCCAGGTCTTCTTCGGCCTGAAGGTCGCGCCGCGACAGTTCAAGGCCAGCATGGACGAAGCGCTGCAGGCAAGCTGTCCGGGTGCCGAGTCAGGGGAGGGCGTCCAGGACCAGGAAAACGGCTACCCGATCCTGGTCTGGTTGCAGGCATGCCCGTTGAATCCAGCTACCGGAAAACCCGAGTACACCTTGCACAAGGCGATCCAGGGCAACGACAGTTTCTACATCTTGCAGAAAGCATTCAAATACGCGCCATCGGAGCAGGAAGTCACGCGTTGGCTCAAATACCTGCGCGGCGTCAACGTCTGCGATACGCGGTTACCGGCAAGCGCCTGCCCGGTCTTCGAGTAAGCGGGCCTTCGCGTAAGCGGCTGCCTGCGCACAGTGCAGGAAACCCGGTCGCTTGCACTGGTATCGCCGGATACGTTGCTGCAATTCCACGCCCTCTGGCCGCACAGGGCGGGCTCCGGCCGGCCCTGCACACCAACTGCTTCGTCTGCTCAGGCCTCGCCCGCCCCGGCGACGCGGTTGCGGCCTTCGCGCTTGGCGCGATACAGCGCCTCGTCGGCACAGCGCAGCAACAACTCGGGGTCGCTGCCATGCTCAGGCATCGCCGCCACGCCGATCGATACCGTGACCTCATGCAGCTCGCGTCCCAGGTATTGAACGCGCATCCCTTCAACCGCAGCGCGGATCTCCTCGGCACGCACGGCAGCGACCGCAGCCGTCGCTTCAGGCAGGATCAAGGTGAACTCCTCGCCGCCGTAGCGGCAGGCGATGTCTTCGGCGCGCGACATCCGCTGCAGCAACCCGCCAAAGTCGGTCAGCAAAATATCGCCTCCAGCGTGTCCGTGCTGGTCGTTGAAGCGCTTGAAATGATCCAGATCCAGCATCAGCACAGCCAGCGGCAGGCTTCGACGTTGGCAGCGCGCCAACTCACGACCCAGTGACTCCTCCAGGTAACGGCGATTGAAAAGCCCGGTCATCGGGTCGCGTATCGACTGCACGCGCAGGGTTTCCTGCAGGCTCAGGTTGGACAGAGCCATGGCCAGTTGTTCGACCGCCGTTTCAATCAGCTCGACCCGGGCCATGAAATCGCCGCGCGGGGACGACAGGTACAGAAAACCCAGTTGCACGCCCTGGGCGACCATGGGAATGCACAGGGTGTGCAGATCGCCGCTGCCGCTACCGGTGTGCTGGACATGGGCGCAGCCACTTCCTGCACCCTGGCGCCAGGCATGAGGCCGGCCGCGACGAAGGGCCCAGCAGTCTTCGTGCGCGAGCATCTGCGGACTGACTGCTGCAGCCACGCCCCACTGGATCACTTCCTCTGCGTAATCGCGCGAGGCGCGAATCCGGTAGATGCTGCCTGCGGTGTAGGGCAGCAGGCGCTGCAGCAAGTCTGAAGCCAGCGCCATGGCCTCCTCACCTCGCATGCAACTCTGCAGCATGCTGGCGTAGTTTCCCAATTCGTGCAGATCTGCGCTTCGACCTTCCAGTTCGCCAATGCTGCTGCGCAAGCTTTCATTGGCATGTCCAGCCTCCTTTTCTGCCCGCGCGCGACGCCGGTTCTCTTGTCGCAGCAGGCGATACACCATGGCAATCACCGCAATGCCAAAAGGAATTCCCAGCAGCGCCAGCCCACGCAGCAGATTGGCGCTCATGCGACTGGAGGCGGCACGCTGCAGCAACAGCTCCTGTTCCACCGCGCTCATCTGCTGCACCATGCTGCGGACGTCATTGGACACGCGCAGCACGTCCGATCCGATCACTGCCTGCGCGTGCGCAAGTCCTTGGGCCTGGTAGACCTGCAAGTTCTTTTCCATCTGCATAAGACGGATCTTCACACTGGTCTGCAGCGTGTGACAGTTCGCAAGCTGGGCGGGATTGTCTTCGACCAGTTGGCACAGCAGTGCGACAAGACTGGGCAGCTGCTGACGCGCATTGCGGTAATCGGCCAGGTATTCGACCCGGTTGGTCAACAGGAAGCCGCGTTGCGCGGCCTCGCTATCACGCAGTGCGGCGTCGGCCTTACCGATCTGGGCGATCACTTCATTGGTGTGCGAAACCCACTCGGCGTCTTTGCTGAAAGAGTTGGCACACAGATACACGCCCACGCCAATCAGCAGGAAGATCAGGGTGGCAAGCAGGGGCCCGAACTGGTTGGCAAGGCGGCGCGGCGTGTTCATCAGGACATGTTACGCACGAAGCATGCCAGGGGGATGCAGCGCGTCGGCGCCGGCAAGTCTGCATGCCATTCGATCCGGCTTCGCGCCCTCTTCCTCAATGATCGCCGAGCCTTGTGCCAGGGAGATTCTGTCTGCCGGCAGGCTTGAACGGCCGCGCATACGGAGGGCCGGGCCTTGCAGGAGGATAGACACGCCTTTATGAAGCATCAGCCAGCCTTGGCCCAGGGTCAAAAATCACGGAGGCTTGCAGACTCTGGGGAGAATAGTCTGCCCCTTCCATAGACGTCGGCACACCTTCTCAAAACCGTTGTCGGACAACGATGCGTCGCAAAAATACCGACGACAAGGACGATCCGGCTGGCCTACACGGCACGCTGCCGCCACCGCCCTTTCTCATCAACCTGTCAGCGGGCGTCGTCTGCTGGCGGCTACGAAGTGACTTCCGGCAGCTTGGCGCGCGCGGCGGCCGCGGTCACACTCGGGCCCTGCCCCGCCTGGTTACCCGATGAATACTTCTGCCGACCTGCTCAAGGAACTCCGTATCGACCGCAAGGCGCCGCCGCCGAAGTCCCGGCGCGGACTGTGGATCGGGATTGCCATCGCACTGGTAATCGTCCTGCTGGCGGGTGTGGCCTGGCTGCTGTTTGGACGCGGCCAGTCCATCGAGGTGCGCACCGCACCGACTGCCGCGATTGGCACCGGCGCGGCGTCGGCTTCGGTGCTCGATGCCAGCGGCTATGTGGTCGCGCGGCGCATGGCCACGGTGTCGGCCAAGATCACCGGCAAGGTCAAGGAAGTGATGATCGAGGAAGGCCAGCGCGTTGAAGAAGGCCAGGTGCTGGCCACGCTGGATCCCATCGATGCCAATGCCGAGCGATCGCTGTTTGCCGCCCAGGTGGGCGCAGCGCGCAGCCAGGTCAATGGCGCGCAGGCGCAATTGGTGGAAGCTGAAGCCAATGCACGCCGGCTTTCGACCCTGGTCGGGCAGCAACTGGTCTCACGCGCGCAGTATGAGCAGGCCGTGGCCCAGCGTGACGCCTTGCGCGCCCAGCTGGTCACCGCCCAGCGCAACGCCAGGGTTGCCAGCGACCGCCTGGCCATCGCCGACAACGGCGTGGACAACACCGTGGTGCGCGCGC